>NZ_JBILQX010000048.1:0-22052 GCF_044372965.1 Elstera sp.
ATTTAGCTAGAGCATGGTTAAAAATGCCTCTAAATGTCAATTATCGCCCTAATTCTGATATATTGAAGCCATGGGCAAATGGCATTTCAATTACACAACGTAGCGATGATATTTGGATAATTGATTTTGGAACAATGTTAACTGAGGAAAACGCATCTTTATATGAAAAACCATTCTCATGGGTAGCTGAAAAGGTTAAACCGACACGGACCAATTTGCGCCGGGACGGGCATCGAAAATGGTGGTGGCGTCATGGAGAAACCCGACCAGGAATGCGCCTCGCTTTGTCTCCATTGAACCGCTTTATCTGCACTCCCCGCGTCTCAAAGCACCGACTGTTCGTCTGGCTTGATAAAGCGGTCCTGCCCGATAGTGCAACGGTGGCCATCGCCCGTGACGATGATACCAGTTTCGGCATTCTCCATAGCCGCTTCCACGAAGCCTGGGCTTTACGGCTCGGCACCAGCCTAGAAGACCGCCCCCGCTACACGCCCACCACCTGCTTCGAGACCTTCCCCTTCCCCGACGGCCTCACCCCAAACCTTCCCGCCGCCACCTACGCCGATGATCCGCGCGCGATAGCGATTGCGGGGGCGGCGCGGCGGTTGGATGAGTTGCGCCAAGCGTGGCTGAATCCGGCCGATTTGGTCGAGATCGTGCCGGAAGTGGTGCCGGGCTACCCGGATCGGATTCTGCCAAAGTCCGACGAAGCGGCAGCGATTTTGAAAAAGCGGACGCTGACCAATCTCTATAACGCCCGCCCGGCGTGGTTGGCCTCCGCCCATGCCGCGCTGGATGCCGCCGTTGCCGCCGCCTATGGCTGGCCGGAGGATATTGCGACGGAAGACGCGCTGGCCCGGCTGTTCGCCCTCAACCAAGCCCGTGCCCCGAAAGCTTAACCTCGGTTATTTCTTCCCCTTCGCCTTCAGCAGCCCTTCGAGAATCTGTACGGCATTCAGCCCACCGCCCTTGCGGGTATTGTCGGTCACGCACCAGAAGCTGACGCCGTGGGGCACGCTTTTGTCGTCGCGGACGCGGGAGATGAAAACATGATCGTCGCCCGCCGATTCAACCGGGGTCACATAGCCTTCGGTGGTGCGGTGATCGATGACGGAAAGGCCCGGCGTTTTGCGCCAGAACTCGCGCGCCGCCGTTGCCGTTAGGGCGCTGTCGAACTCCACCGTCACGGCGGCGGCCTGGCCGATGAAGACCGGCACGCGCACGCAGGTGGCCGTTAGCAGAATATCCGGCCCCACGAGCTTACGGGTTTCACCCGCCAGCGCCGCTTCGTCGGTGGTATAGCCGTCGCCCTGAAACTCACCGACTTGCGGAATGACGTTGAAGGCGATCTGCTTGGGGAAATGCTCTTTAGTCGGCTGATCGTTCACATAGATGCCGCGCGTTTGGCTGAACAACTCGTCCATCGCCAGCCGCCCCAAGCCGGAAACGGGCTGGTAGGAGGACACGACGACGCGCTTGATCGGCACATGCTCTTGCAGCGGTTTCAGCACACAGGCGAGCATAATGGCGAGCGCGGACGGGGTGGCGACGATGTTCTTTTTCATCTGCCCCAGGGCCGCGTCATTCACGCCCGGCACCACCAGGGGAACACCGGGCTCCAGCCGGAAGGCGTCAGAACAATCGATGACGATGGCCCCCGCCTCCACCGCTTTCTTCGCTTCTTTGGCCGCCGTTTTGCTATCGACAGCGAAAAACGCGTGGGTGATGCCCTTAAAATCGAACCCGGTCAGCGCCTGCACGGTCAAATCATCGTCTTCACCGAAGGAAACCTGACTGCCAACCGACCGATCGGAGGCAACCGCAACCACCGCATCGGCGGCAACAATATCGGCTTCGGCAAGACAGACGAGAATTTCCCGGCCCACGGACCCGGTAGCGCCGACCACGGCAATTTTAACGGACATTGGGATTTCCTTACGACAGCAGCTTTGGGGTCACGAGGTAAGCCGGTTGATGGGAAATTACAAGAAGCCTGGCTTTAACCCCTTCCCTCTTGCTCCGGCCTTGTCTTTTGGGCCATCGTCACCCTATCGCCACACTATGACCTTATATCAGTAAGGTTCCGGCGTTCCGGTCATAGCATACGGCCACAGAAGGGCTTTCTCCCGATGCGTTCAGCTCACGGTATTTTCGTGTTTTTGCGGTCCATGGTGGATAATCCCACGCGGATCGGCGCGGTTCTCCCCTCTTCTTCCGCTTTGGCACGCTTGATGGCAAAGCAAATTCGCCTCTCGCCCGGCGAAGCGATTGTGGAAATCGGCGCGGGCACCGGCGTTGTCACGGCGGCCCTGTTAGAAGCAGGCGTGCCGCGCGATGCGCTCTATGTGGTCGAACTCGACCCGCGCCTTGCCGAATACTTACGCAAACGCTTCCCCGGCGTTGAAATTTTGCAAGGCGATGCTGCCACCCTGCCGGACCTCTTGCCCGCGCACCGCCTTGGCCGGATCGCCTCGGTTGTCTCCAGCCTGCCGATTCGGCCCATGTCGAAAAGCGTGCAGAAATCTATCGTCGAGGCCGCTTTTGCCGTGCTGAAGCCCAAGGGTAGCTTTATTCAATATACCTACCCGCCCTTCAGCCCCTTGCGCGACCCCAGCTTGAATATCCAAGGAACCCGCCTTGGTCGCATCTGGTTCAACGTGCCGCCCGCCGCCGTGTGGCGGTTTCAAAAGAAAGTCTGATTTTGAAGGCGAGAGCTCTGCTGTGGGGGAGGCGGTTCAGGCCACTTCCCCCACAGGAGCGATGACGCAAGATAAGGCGTCTCAGAGCCCTCAGATTAACCCTTCGTGATTGCCAAATTGTTAACTACGCCGGAAAACCACCGTGACATTTAAGGGACGAAGCGCCCGAAAAGCCGCCCTCTGGAAACTGGGACGGCCATGCAGGTTCTGATCACCGGCGGCACGGGTTTTCTCGGGCTCTCGCTGGCCGAACGGCTGGCCCAAACCGGCGTGCGCACGGTGCTCTTCGGCGTCAGCCCGCCGCCGCCGGGGGCGATTGCCCGGCTCACGACCAATCCCGGCCCCGTAGTGGCCTTACCCGGCGATATTCGCGACGAAGCCCGCTTCGGCACCGTGCTGCGCGATTATGGCATTAGCCATATCGTCCATCTCGCCGCCATCTCCGCCGGGCCGGACCGCGAGCGCCACGATGCGCGGGAGATTCTGGATGTGGCGGTCTTGGGCGCGCTGAGCGTGCTGACCGCAGCCCAACGGCACTTGGTCCGCCGGGTTGTGCTGGTTAGCAGCGCCGCCGTCTTCGGCCCGCTCGCCTTCACCAGTAGCCCCTTGCGCGAAGACGGGGCCATTCGCCCCGACACACTGCCCGCCATCGGTAAGGCCGCGCAGGAAGCGATGTTGGACCGGCTAGCGGGGCTTTCGGGGCTCGATTCCGTCGTAGCCCGGCTCAGCGATGTCTTCGGCCCCTATGAATATGATACCGGCCACCGCGATGCCATGTCGCCGCCCTGGCAGTGCTGGCACGCGGCACGGGCGGGCACCCTGATCCGGCTACCCCGCCCCGGCCTCAACGATTGGCTCTACGCGCCCGACGCTGCGCTGGCGCTTGATACGCTGCTGCGCGCCCCGCGCCTCGCCCATCGGCTTTATCATGTCGGCCCCGGTGTGCGCTGGAGCCTTGAGGATTGGTGCACGCGTCTCGCCCGGCACTATCCGGGGCTTGAGTGGGGGCTAACCGCCGATCCCACCGCTACCACAATTACCCTACCGCCGGTCGGCGACCGCGCCCCGCTCGATACCCGCCGCTTGGTGCAGGAAACCGGCTTTCGCCTCGGCTTCGATCTGGATGCGGCTTTCGCCGATTTCATCGCCACGGTGGAAGCCTAACCGCCGATGCTGCGCCTCTTCGTTGCCCTGCCGCTGCCGCCCGAGCTGCGCACGCGCTTGGCGCTCCTCGGCGGCGGCGTGCCCGGCGCGCGCTGGATGCCGCCCGAAAGCCTGCACCTTACCCTGCGTTTCATTGGCGAGGTCGATGGCGGGGTGGCGCAGGAAATCGCTGAAGCGCTCGATAACGTCACTGTTGCGCCCTTCGCCCTGACGCTCGCGGGGATCGATACCTTCGGCCAGGGGGAGGCGGCGCGCGTGCTCTGGGTTGGCGTGGAGCGGGAGCCCGCGTTGCTGGAATTGCGCGAGCGGGTTGAAAGCGCGCTGCGCTTTGCCGGGATCGCCCCCGATACACAAAAATACATTCCCCACGTCACGCTTGCCCGGCTCAAGAAACCTTCGGTCGGTGCGCTAATGCGCCAAATCGCCGCGAACTCGCCGCTGCGGCTCGGCCCCGTGGCGTTCGACCGTTTCATCCTCTATTCCAGTTGGAGTCAGGCCGACGGCCCCTTCTACCGGGAAGAGGCCGTCTATCCGTTGGAAGAAGATACGAATGGCTGAACTCCGCCTTCGCCGGGGCGACCCGATTGTGATTCTGACCGGCGCAGGCATTTCGCGCGAAAGCGGCTTGCACACCTTCCGCGATATTGGCGGCGTGTGGAGTCAGGTGAAGCTCGAAGACGTGGCAACGCCGGAAGGCTATGCGCGCGACCCGCAACAGGTGCAGGATTTCTATAACGCCCGCCGCGCCCAGTTGGACGATCCCGCCGTTCAGCCGAATGCCGCCCATATCGCCCTTGCCGCGTTGGAAGCCGAATGGGGCGGTCCGGTGCTGATCGTGACCCAGAATGTCGATGATTTGCACGAGCGGGGTGGCAGTAAGTCTATTCTGCACATGCATGGCGAATTGCGCCGAGTGCGCTGCACCGCCTGCGGCGATAATCGGGACGTTGCGGGCGATATAACCCTCGCCGATGTTTGCCCTAACTGCGGGAATATCGGCACGCGGCGGCCCGATATTGTTTGGTTCGGCGAATTGCCCTATGGCATGGAGCGCATCTATGAAGCGCTCGCAAGCTGTGAGTTGTTTCTCTCCATCGGCACCTCGGGCACGGTTTATCCTGCGGCGGGCTTTGTTGCCGAGGCGCGCTCCCACGGGGCCTTCTGTTTGGAATTGAATCTGGAGCCGTCCAACGGCGCAACGATGTTCCATCAGGCCCTCACCGGCCCCGCGACGGAACTGGTGCCCTGGCTGGTCAATACGCTCCTGGGCCGTGGCTGAACTTTCGGGCCTTCTAACCCAGGTGCGGGCCTGCGCCGCCTGCACCGATCTGCCGCTCGGCCCGCGCCCCGTGGTGCAGCTTAACCCAGCGGCGCGGCTGCTTATCATCGGGCAAGCACCTGGAACGAAGGTGCATGCGACCGGCGTGCCGTTCAACGACCCCAGCGGCGATACGTTGCGCCGCTGGCTCGGCCTCGACCGCACCGCTTTCTACGATGAAACCCGCGTCGCCTTGATGCCGATGGGCTTTTGTTACCCCGGCAAGCAAGGCGGCGGCGACGCCCCACCGCGCGCCGTTTGTGCCCCGCTGTGGCACGGGCGGCTACGGGCTCTCCTACCGAATATTCGCCTCACCATCCTGCTCGGGCGCTACGCGCTTTCGGCCTATCTGCCCGGTCGCGCGGGCGATACGGTTACGGAGATCGTCCGCGCTGGGCCAGTCGATCATCCGGGCGTCGGCAGGCTTTGGCCGTTGCCCCACCCCAGCCCGCGCAATCGGCGCTGGCTGGCGCAGAACCCCTGGGTTGAGGGCGAGATTATCCCGGCGATACAGGCGGACCTGCGCGGCCTCTAGCCCACGGCCAGAATCGCGGGCCACGCGGCGGCATTGCGCTCCGAGAAAACGCGGATATGGCCGATCTGCCGCGCGCCAATGCTTTTAGGCGTGATCGTGCGGTGATCGACGGCGGCGTGCGGATAGAAATTTTGAAGTTGCGCCACGGCTTTCGGCGGCAGCATCACATCGTCTGATACGCTCACCAGCGTGACGGGGCAGCGGACGGCCTCGAAGCGCGGCTGCGGCAGCACGCCGCCCCAATCGGCGCGGTAGAAGCCCATCGAGAGGCACCAGCGCCGCCACTGCCAGAAGACGCCCTTGGGCAGATCAAAACCTAATCCCAGGCGGCGGCCCGGCGTATAGCCGAGAAGAACCGTGCTGAGCGGCCCGGCGATCCACCAGAAGAACAGCACCGTGGGTAGAAACTTCAACGGGTGGCGCGTCCAATGGGCGGGACCGGAGGCGACGGCGATAACGCGCTGCACTTTCTCGGCCTGGGCATAGAAGGGCACAAATAGGCCGCCCAACGAATGGCCGATCACCCAAAAGGGCAGTTCCGGGTAGGTTTCCAGCAGGAAATCCGCCGCCGCCGATTGGTCGCCCGCACCCCATTGGGCCATCGTCGCGCGAGAGGAGCGCAGCGAGCCGCCGGCGGAATCGCCGAAATCCCGGTAGTCGTAGGTCATCACCACGGCCTGTTCGCGCTCGCACAGCCAGGCGGCGAAGCGAGCGTAATAGCCATGGGGAACCCCCGTTGCCCCGTTTAGCGCAATCGTGCGACGCGGCGGCCCCTCGGGCAGAAACAGGCTTCCGTTGAGAATAACGCCCGGCGCGCTGCTGAACTGGACCGGTTGAAGCTTGGCCATTCGCGTGTTCCCATTCTAGGGTGATTGCCATAGAATGCTTAGCACTAGACCGATCACCATACAACTGGCATTTTCACCCGATGGCCCGCCCCTCCGACGCAAAATCCCGCTTCATCGCCACCGCCGCCGATCTGTTTCGGCGGCGCGGGTATAATGGTGTGGGATTGACCGAAATTATCGAGATTAGCGGCGCGCCCAAGGGCTCCTTCTACCATCATTTCCCAGGCGGGAAGGAGGAGTTGGCGGAAGCCGCCGTCGAGCTTGCGACAGCTAGTCTCATTCGCATGATCGATCGGGCTTTTGCCGACGCGACCCGCTTTAACGATGGGTTGGCGCGGTTCACCGCCGCCGTGGCGCAGATTTTGGAAAATTCGGGCTGGCAGGCCGGTTGCCCCGTCACCGCGATTGCCCTGACCGCCGTGCCCGAATCGACGCGGCTCCATACAGCGGTTCAAGCCGCGCTCGAAACCCTGCTGACCTGCCTCAGCGCCCACGCCATCCGCTTGGGCGAGCCCGAGGCTGCCCGAAACCGGGCGTTGCGCTTCTTCAGTGCGCTGGAAGGAGCCTGGATTCTCGCGCGAATCCAGCGCTCCACCCAACCGTTCGAATTGGTTCTGGAAACCGCCTAAGCGGCAGCCAGCGCTTTGGCGAAAGCGTCGACCGTGCCGTGATCGGCCACTTTGACGCCATTGATGAACAGGGTCGGCGTTGACTCCACGCTTAGCTTTTCGCTGGCCTCAAGGCGCTGGGCGAGAATGGCATCCCCTGCGGCCTTATCGTTGAACGCCGCCTCAATCTCCGCCGAACCCAAACCCGCGAGCTTCGCCAATTGCCCCAGGGCCGCGCGCGGGTCTTTCGCCGTCACCCATTTTTCTTGTTGGGAAAACAGGATTTCGACGAAGGCATAGTAACGGTCCGCCGCCACCGCCCGCGATAGGAGGGAGGCTTCATAGGCCAAACGATCCAGCGGGAAATCGCGGTAGATCAGTTTCGCTTTACCGGTTTCAACCCAATCCTTCTTGATCTGCGGCAGCACCTTATTGGCGAAAGTCGCGCAATGGGGGCAGGTGAAGGAGGCATATTCGACAATGGTAATCGGCGCATCGGGTTTGCCGAGGATGCGCTCGCCCTCACGGGCGAGCAGCAGCGGGTTGATCGCACTTGCCGGGGCGCTTGCCGCCGCTTTCGGCGGCGGGGCCGGATCAGCGCTGGCGGGGGTGGCCGGAGCCGCCGCGGGCTTCTCCCACGGGCGGTTATAGAGGAGCGCACCGCCCCCAAGGACAGCGGTCGCCGCAAGCGGCAAAAACAAACGACGGCTCAGCATAATACCTCCGGTCAGCAGATCGCTCGGAAGGTAATAGGGCAAGTGTGGCAGAACAAGGGCACTTTGCGCGCCCCTACCCCACCGCGCCGATCTGATAGGTAATGGCGGTACCAATCCGGCGGATCAGCTCGAAATAGCCGCGCATCGGGCGGAACAGGCGCTCGTGTTCCGCCTCATAGGTTTGCCCAACGCCGCCGCGATAGGTGGCGGGCTCGCCGAAATCGAGGGCCGCCGGGGCGTCGGCGTCGGGGCGCGCCGGGAACACATCGTCGAGGAAGTCCAGCACCGGCTCCACGTCCAGATGCAGAATCCGCGCGAACATTTCTTCAAAGGTCGTGCCGTGCTGTGGGCTGAAATCCGGCACATGGGTGGCCAGCAGGAAGATACGATGAATCAACCCGACGCGAATGGCGTGCAGCAGCACCAAATCGTCACGCTCCGCCGCCTGCAACCCCACCGGCGGCACGTCGAGCCCCTGGCTGCGGCAATAGGCGAGGTGATCGCGCAAGGTCAGAAAATCGCCCTGAAGCTTGCGGAAAACCTTCGTCAGCCGGTGGTGCGAATCCAGCCGCTCCAAATGGCGGGCCACCGTGCGCAACTCTTCGCGCCGCTGGGGCAGTTTGGTACGCCCGGAGCGGTGCAGCCACATGCCCGCGTCGAGCGTATCGATATAGGCGCGCATCACGTCGAGATCGCTCACCGACATACCGTGTTCGACCAAGGCCATCGCGCGGCGAAAGCGCGGCGAGGATTTCAGCAGGGCGGCGCACAGGTCCGGGTCTTTGCTCATCGCCCGCCCAAGCCCGCCGATGGTATTGGCCAGCAGGCCCAACTGTTGCAACACGCCGTTATTGGGGATCGCGCGCAGTTGTGACGGATGCGACAGGTCCGGCACACGGCCCCAGGATTCCGACTGGCGCTTGACCGGGCGCGAGCCGGTTCGGTAGAGCATCGCCGTTCCATACACACCGAGTAAGGTGGCATAGTTCGGATCGTCCACCATCTCGCTGAAGAACTGCTTTACCGTGACGAAAAACTCGGTGGAGAAATCGCCCTGGCCGTAAATCGGGTCATTCTCCGCCTCAGGGCTCGGCACCAGCGTGGCTTCGACGATCCGCGCCACGGCGGCATAGGCGATATCAGGCGATTGGAAAATCAAATAGCCGTCGCCACCCTGAAAGCTGCTCTCTTCCTTCACCGTAATGCCATTGGCGAGAAACTCGGCGCGGCTGAACGGCGGGGCGAGGTAATGCAGCCGGTCGGTCAGGCTGGTCGGGTGCCCGCCGCGCCCGATGGACTCGCCATGCGTATTGAAAAACACAATCTGCACGCCCGAAAGCCCCTGGCGTTGCATCACGGCGACGAGGCGTAGGCGCAACCGTTCGATATGGAAGGTCGCCGCCAACTGGCCGATATAGCGCCCGGAATCGGAATAGCCGAACTGAATGCAGAGCTTACCGGATTTCTGCACATAGGCGCGGTAATGGGGCGAACGCAGCGCGTCTTCGATAATCTGGTCGCCATGCTCCAGCGCATAGACGGTTTCGAACAGCGGCGAAATTTCGATCTGCTCTTCGAGCCCGAACAGTTTGGCGTAGTACAGCGCCGTCAGCAGGGTAAAGGCGCTTTCGGTTTCGGCAATGAGGAAGCGGATCGGCGTTTCCCGGTCGATGGCTTTGGCAAGCTCAGCGATCATCATGAACATGCGCTTGGCCGACGCCTGCTCGGCCAAGAGCGAGCCGACATTGATGCTGACCGGCTGCACCCGCTCCATCAGATCATTGATCGCATTATAGTAGCTGCGGCGGTGGGCGGGGTCTTCCGGCCCGGTTTCGAGCCCAACCTGACGGCGAATCGAATTATGGAGTTGAGTTGAGTTCAGGCGGAAATGACTATGCCCCGCGCCGAGGCCATGCAGCGCGAGCGAGGCTTTCAGCACCGCCAGCCGTTCGGCCAACCCCCCACCTTCGGCAAGATTCTGTTCCAGCGCGCGGCTTGTGAGCGTCACCAGCCGGTGACTATCGACCAGCGCCGTTTCCATCCCCTGCACCAGCGTATAGGCGAAGCGTTGCGCGTCTTCGAGGCTCTGCCCGGCAACGACCGCCGCGCGAATCTGGTCGGCCACCTGCTTTTCCGCCAAGGCCAACAGCGATTCGAGCAGTTCGAGCACCGTTGCCGTGGAGCCGTTCCCCGCCTCCAGAATGAGCCCCGCCAGCGTGCGACGATGGCGCTGAAGCTGCGATAGTTTCACAATCAGGCGCAGGCGCAGCGTATCGGCCCAGGTGATATCCGCCCGCCCGTCGTGGTCATACCCGACCCAGGTAGCGAGCGAGACAAGGCGTGGCGACAACTCGGTCCAGCGCTCTGGGTAGAGTTCGCGCGCAAGGCGCAGCACGAGCCCGTGCAGGCGCTCCATCGCGGTTTGGGCATTGCCGAGGGCTTCCAAGCACCAACTATGCTCGACGCTCAAGGTCAGGTCGCGTGGCGGGCGATGATCGGCCAAAGCGACCGACGCCATCAAAGCCGCCCGCGCGTCGTCCGACAGCGGCGCGCCCGAGGCATCCCGCCCCGTCGCCAGCGCCGCCATCGCCCGCGACAGATCGAGCCCGGTTGAGAAGGTTGGGTGCGCGGTAAAGACGATCCCGTAATGCAGGCTTTGCACCTGCGCCGCAAATTCCTCGAAGCTGCGCCCCTCGGCCACCGTGCGCAGCAGGGCTTCCAGCTTGGCATCGTTTTGGACGGGATCGGTTTCCCCGACATAGGCCGCCAGCCGCGCCGCCCGCGCTTCGAAGGTGCGCGCGGTGAGATGCTGCACCAATTGCTCAACGCCGCTCGCCGTTACCTCGCCCTTATCGAGCATGCGGGTCAAATCAAGCGCCAGCATCAGAATCGGATCGCCGAAGGGATCGACTTCGGCCCGCTCGCGCAGGGCGCTCAGCCGCTCGGTCAGGCTCTTGTGCAGCGCCGCCGCATTGGCCGTTTCATCCGCCGGAAACCAGATTTCCCCTACGGTCAACTCGGGCAAAGCCCCGGCTTTCGCGGCATGGGGCGGCACGGAACGAAGCTTGGCGGCAGAGCGGGCCATCGGAATAGTCCTAAAACGAGACGAATTGTCGCTATTCTGCTGCATCGCATCGTGTAGCGCAATGTACTTTTACTACAAAAGGACAGTGAAGCTTATCTATTCCCAGTGCAACGACCGAGCGCGAGGAGCGCCGCGCGTAGTGGCTCGGTTTCCACTTCAGAAACGCGCCCCTGCAACGCCGCTTCCGCCTCCGCCGATAAAGGCGGGCGCGGCTTAGGCGGCAGGGGCGGCGGCGGGATCGGGCCTTGCTTCATTTGAAGGTGCGTTACGGCGGAAAACCCGTAGTGCGTATTCACCCGCTCCAGAATTTGCTGGGTGTAATGCTGAATGAGCGGGGCGGCGGCGGCGCTGCATTTCAGCACCAGGGTGCGCCGGTCGCCGGTTTTATCGCGCTTTATCGCCAGCGGCAGCGTCATCCGGGCTATCGCCTCGCCCATAATAATCGGCCAGTCGGCGAAGAGGCGCGCGTCGGCAAAGCCGAATTTCCGGGCGGCGGGGCGGGCCACTTTGGCGAGATCGACCGATAAAGCGCGCGGCCCGGCCTTCCAGGTGCGCGTTTCCGCCTTTGCCCCCTCGACCCCAGCCGGGGAGGGCGCTATCTGTTGCGTTAGCGTTTGAGGACGGCGAACCATGCCGTCTGTTTATCACGGTTCGATGGCATGACCCACCCCGCGCATGCGGATCTGATTCTCACCTGGTACGACCATAACCGCCGCCGCCTGCCGTGGCGGGCGGAACCCGGCGAGGTGGCTGATCCGTACCATGTGTGGTTATCAGAGGTGATGCTCCAGCAAACCACGGTGCAGACGGTGGCGGACTATTACCGGCGCTTCCTGGCCCGCTGGCCGACCGTGCAGGATTTGGCGCAAGCCCCGCTCGATGACGTGCTGACCGAATGGGCGGGCCTTGGCTATTACGCCCGCGCCCGCAATCTGCATAAATGCGCGGCGATGGTCGTGGCGCGGCATCGTGGAATATTCCCCAGCGATGAAGACGCGCTGCGTCTTCTCCCCGGCATTGGCGATTACACGGCGGCGGCGATTGCCGCGATTGCCTTCGAGCGCCCGGCAGCGGTGATGGACGGTAATATCGAGCGCGTCGTCTCGCGCCTCTTTGCCGTCGAAGAACCCCTGCCCGCCGCAAAGCCCCGCCTGAAAGCCCTCGTGACGGAGCTTACCCCCCAGGCCCGCCCCGGCGACTACGCCCAAGCCATGATGGATTTGGGGGCGATGGTCTGCACCCCGCGCCGCCCGACTTGCGGCCTCTGCCCCGTATCGAGCGCCTGCATCGCCCGGATTTCCGATGATCCTGAACGGTTTCCGCTGAAAACCGCCAAGCCGGAGAAGCCGACCCGCTACGGGGCCGTCTTCTGGCTCACCCGCAAAGATGGGGCGGTGCTGCTGCGGCGGCGGGAAGAAAAAGGCTTGCTGGGCGGCATGATGGAAGTGCCAGGGACCGAGTGGCTTGACCGCCGCCCGACCGCGCCCCTCGCCGACGCGCCGCTGAAGCTGGACTGGCAAAAACTTGATGCCAGCGTGCGCCACACCTTCACGCACTTCCATTTGGAGCTTCAGATTTATCGCGGCGCGGTCGGCCTCGGCGATCCCAAGCTCGGCACCTGGATCACGCCCGACCGGTTCGGCGAGGTGGCGGTGCCGACCCTGTATCGCAAAGTCGCCAAAGCGGTCTTGGGGAAATAACCCCAGCTAGGATCAAGTTAAGCCATAGACCCGGCGTTCGGCGGCAACCGCCTGACGAATGCCCGCCGCCGTTCCGGCCTGCGGCCCGGCCATCCAATCGCCGGGGGCATAGTCGCGGAACAAAATCCACACGGTCGGCAGGGTTTCGTTGGAAACCGGGATTCCGGCGGCGGTGAGCACGAGGCGCGACAGGGAGAGCCCGAGCCCTTCCTTGGCGTCACGATCCAGTAAGCCCGCCAGGGTTTGAATTTCCAACCGAAACAGCGGGTAGGGCGCGGCGCCCGGCACGCGGGAGACCAGGTTATCGGCCCAAACCCAATGGATATAGGCCCAGGTTACGCGGTCGGCAAAAGCGCTTCCCGCCACGCCTTCGGCCTCTTGGATGGTGCCGAGAAGGGAGCGGGCCAGCGCGTTGGCTTGCTCCGGGGTAAGGCGCGATTCGGGCAGATAGAGATCGAGCATAGGCATCGGCGGCCTCCGCTTGTGTTTGGGAGAGGGATTGGCTAAGTTCCAAAAAGGAACCCTGAATCTCTACCTGAGTTCAAAAAGGGAATCCAGACTCTTTTTCTCGCCCGAGCCCCGCCATGTCCGCCCCGTTAGTGCCGCAGATTGCCCCCGAAGATTGCTCCCTGGTCCGCGCGCTCGACCAAATCGGCGACCGCTGGACCATGCTTGTGCTGCGCCAAGCG
Source organism: Elstera sp. (assembly GCF_044372965.1). NCBI lineage: Bacteria > Pseudomonadati > Pseudomonadota > Alphaproteobacteria > Rhodospirillales > Rhodospirillaceae > Elstera > Elstera sp. Next base: position 13,363 of record NZ_JBILQX010000048.1, read on the forward strand.
CTCTATGGCGTGACGCGGTTCGAGACGATGCAGGACCAGCTCGGCGTGTCGCGCAAAATTCTGGCGGAACGGCTGACCCGCTTGGTCGAGCATCAGATTCTCGAAAAACTCCCCTACCGCGACGAAGGCCAACGCACCCGCCATGAGTATCGCTTAACCAGCAAAGGCCGCGATTTGGCGCTGGCCCTCTTCGCGCTGATGCAATGGGGCGATACCTATGCCGCGCACCCGGACGGTCGCCCCTTGAAGCTGGTGGACCGCGATAGCGGCCAGGAAGTGCGCGTCGTCTTGCAGCGGGCCGACGGGCAAACCGTTGAAGGGCTTAAGAAGCTCCGCCCCGAATTCTGGCCGGATCGAGCCTCCTAGATGCCCTCCATCCAGAAGCCCCCGACCAAACGCGCCTGGGTACGCTTACCCTCCGGGCGCAGGCTTAACCTGCTCGACCCGACGCCGTTTGACTTCGAAGCCTCGGATTTGGCCATCGGCGCGGCGCGCACGGTGCGCTGGGGTGGGCATTCGGTGTGGGAATGGCCGCTATCTGTGGCCCAACATTCACTCACCGTGCTAGCGATTGGCGAGGCGGAGGCGGTAAAGCCGCTGACCCCGCTTCAGAAGCTCGCCTTCCTGCTCCATGATGCGTCGGAATGTTTGGGGGTCTGCTTCGATCCGATTTCGCCGCTCAAACCCTTTTTGGGCGAGGGCTATAAGGCGCTCGATCAAGCGTTGCAGACGGCGGTGCACCACCGTTTCGGCCTACCTGCGCTGCTGCCGCCCGCCTGGAAAAAACCGATCAAAGCCGCCGACAAACGCGCCGCCGCCGCCGAAGCCGTGTTCGTTGCAGGCTGGAGCCTTACCGAGTGCCGCGACGCCTTGGGCATCCACACGCCGCCCCTCGCCCTTGATCCCCTGAACCCAATCTACGGCGGCCTGCCGTGGGAGCCCTGGCCCGCCCGCATCGCCGCCGAACGGTTTGGGGCGGCGCTGGCGGGGTTGGTGGAAGCCCGCTAAGAGGCGCTGGTCTCCCGCTGCTTTGCCTGCACATAATTCGCCAGCACGGCATTGATCCGGCTCTGATACCCCGGCCCCGCCGCTTTGAAGTAGGCGATGATTTCAGGATCAAGGCGGATGCTCAAGGGGATTTTTGGGCGGACGATTTCCGCCGTTGCCCAAAAAGCTTCGTCGGTTGGTAGTGCATCGGGATCTTCTGAAGCTAGCCGCTCCACCTCTTCGTCGCTCATCGCTTCAAGGGCTGCGAGCTGAGCTTTGATCTCATCTGTCAAAGGAGGGGTCGGATCGCTTCTGAATGGCCTCGTGGTAGAAATGCCGCTCATATTTATTCGCCTTTCTCGCTGAAATCAGCCGAACCGTCTCGTGTCCTCGAAGGGTGAAGGCGACGGACAGCACGACGCTCCCTAAACACCCAATAGCGATAAAGCGGTCCTCACCATAATCACGCCGTGAATCCTTTGAGATAATCACGAGGTTTGAAAACATAAGGCGTGCCGCTTCAAAACTAACCTTATGCTTTTCAAGATTTTTGACATTCTTAACAGGATCCCATTCGAAACCCTGTGGGTAATATTCGACCAGCGATTCGAAGATATTTTTCATTTCGGACAGCCTCGTGAGAATCATGCTTGGGTATCATGGGTGTCTCCCTGAGGTTGTCGCTACACGCGGCCTAGGTATGAACCGCAACAAGTTGCAATTCACGATTTGTATATACGTTTGTTCGGGCGACACGTCAACCCCCCGCAAAACCCCATAGCCACCCCTGCCGCCCCCCGCTATAACCGCCCTCCATGACGCCCCCGCTTTTCGTGCTGCTCTCGGTGCCGGTTTTCGCGGCCCTCACGACGTTGCTCGTGACGGGGCGGCTACTGCCGTGGCTGCGGCGGAAAGCGCTGGATCGGCCGAATGCGCGCAGTTCCCATGTGGTGCCCACGCCGCGCGGTGGCGGGCTTGGCGTTCTTGCGGGATTGCTGCCCGGTTGGGTCGTCTTGAGCCTCTGGAGCCCCCCCGCGCTGCTGCCGGAACTGACGGCGCTGCTGGCGGCGACCCTGGGGCTGGCGTGGCTTTCGTTCCGGGACGACCGCAAACCGCTGCCCGCCTGGGTGCGGTTTTCGGTTCAGATCGCGGCGATTGGTTTCATCCTGGCTGTGCAAGACCCCGACCGGCTGGTGTTTCAGGGCGCGTTACCCTTGATCCTAGATCGGCTCATCACCGGCATCGGTTGGCTCTGGTTCGTCAATCTCTTCAACTTTATGGACGGGATCGACGGGATTTCATCCATCGAAGCCGGGGCCATCGGCCTTGGCGTCGCGCTGATTATGGCGCTGGCGTTTTTCCGCTTCGATCTCACCGCCTTTGGCCTTGTTTACGCCGCCACCGCCGCCGCGTTCCTGTGGTGGAACTGGCACCCGGCGAAGGTTTTTTTGGGCGATGTCGGCTCGGTGCCGCTCGGCCTGCTGGGCGGTTGGCTGCTGTTGCAGCTTGCGCTCGCGGGGGCGCTCTCGGCGGCGCTGACCATTCCGCTCTACTATCTCGCCGACGCGACCGTAACCCTGCTTTGGCGCGCCTATGATGGCGAAAAAATCTGGCAGGCCCACCGACGGCATTTCTATCAAAAGGCCGTGCAGCGCGGTTTTTCCCATAGTGCCGTCAGCCTGCGGATTGCGGGCTTGAACGCGCTGTTGGTGGCGCTCGCCACCGCCAGCCTGAACCCGACGCTGAATTTCGGTTGGCTCGGGCTCGCCCTGGGTCTGATCGCCGTCGCCGTGACCGCCCGCATTTTTACCCAAGGCCGGAGGGCCGCTTGATGCGCTTTCCACCGCTCTGGCTCACTCTGGCCCATGACGCCGTCATGGCCGCCGCCGCCTTCATCGGCGCGGTGGTGTTGCGCGTGGGCTGGGAAGCCTTCGAGGATCGGCCCGAGTTGATGGGCAGTGGAACCGCCCTGTTTGTCGCCATCGCCTTGCTGAGCAATCGGCTGACGGGGCTGCATCGCGGCGTCTGGCGCTATACCGCCCTCACCGACCTACTGACCATCGCCAAGGCCGCGACGTTGACCGTGGCCGGGTTTGCGATGGTGATGTTTCTGGTCCAGCGCGGCGATTTTCTGCCCCGCACCTCGCTGTTTTACGCCTGGGGGCTGCTGATTCTGCTGCTGATCGCCGGGCGGGCCGTGTATCGGGGGATTAAGGAGCGCAGCGCGTCGGCCTTACTCTCGGCGGCGCGCGAACCCGTGGTCGTGATTGGGGCGGGCGATGAGGCCGATCTGTTTCTCGCCAGTCTGCACCGCTCCCATGCGCCTTACCGCGTGGTTGCCCTGATCGACGAGCGCGAGCGGCGCAAGGGCCAAGCCATTCGCGGGGTGCGCGTGGAAGGCGGCATCGACGCTCTGCCCGCCCTGCTGGAGCGGTTGGCGGCGCGCGACCAAGCCCCGCAAAAGCTGATCCTCGCCCAGGCCGACGCCAAGCCGGAAGCCGTGCGCCGCCTGCTCGAACTCGCCCAAAGCCTCAGCCTGCCGCTGGTCCGCGTGCCGCGCCTCACCGATTTTCGCGCGGGCGACGCCCCCGTGCAGCTTCAACCGGTGGCGTTAGAGGATTTGCTGGGGCGCCCGCCGCTGCCGCTGGACCGGGCACCGTTGGAAAATCTCGTGCGCGGGCGGCGGGTGTTGGTGACGGGCGCGGGCGGCTCCATTGGCGCGGAACTGGTCCGCCAGATCGCCGCCTTGGGGCCGGAGCATCTGACGCTGCTCGATGCCTCCGAATATGCGCTCTACGCCATCGATCTTCAGGTTTCGGAAACCCACCCGGCCCTGCCGCGCGTGGCGGTGCTGGCCGATGTGCGCGATGCCGCCCGGATTAGCCGGGTGTTCACCGATGCCCGCCCCGATCTGGTCTTCCACGCCGCCGCCATCAAACATGTGCCGCTGGCCGAAGCCAATCCGCTGGAATGTTTCGCCACCAATATTCTGGGCTCGCGCATCGTGGCCGAAGCCAGCCGGGCGGTGGGCGCGCGGGCGATGGTGCAGATTTCGACCGATAAGGCCGTGAACCCGACCAATGTGATGGGCGCGAGCAAGCGCGTCGCTGAAATGTGGGCGCAGGCGCAAGACCTTACGGAAAACTCCGGCACGCGCTGCGTGTTGGTGCGTTTTGGCAATGTGCTGGGCTCGACCGGCTCGGTGATCCCGCTGTTCCAGCGCCAGCTTCAGCGCGGCGGGCCGCTGACCGTGACCCACGCCGAGATTACCCGCTATTTTATGACCATCGCCGAAGCCGTGGAACTGGTGCTGCACGCCTCGGCCTATGGCACCACCGACGCCGCCGCGCCGGGACGGATTTTCGTGCTGGATATGGGCGAGCCGGTGAAGATCATCGAGCTTGCCCGCCAAATGATCCGCCTGCACGGGCTGCGCCCTGAGGTGGATATTCCCATCGAGATTACCGGCCTGCGCCCCGGCGAAAAGCTCTATGAGGAGCTATTTCACGACGCCGAAACCCTCGACCCCACCCCCGTTGCGGGCGTTCGGCTCGCCGCCCCGCGCACGGTGGCCCTAACCGACTTAACCCGCGACCTGGATGCGCTCGCAGGCGCGATTGGGCGCGGCGATACGCGGGCCGCTTTTGACATTCTCCACCGGCTCGTGCCGGAATTTTCTCCCTCCTCAGCCTCCTAGGAAGTTTGCCATGCCCGCCCATGTTTCCGGCGATTTGCCCCTGTCCGATTTGGTGAAACCGGCCCGCGCGCTGCTGTCGGTCTACGATAAGGCCGGGATTGTCGATCTCGGGCGCGCGTTGCATCAGGCCGGGGCCGAACTGCTCTCGACCGGCGGCACGGCGGATACGCTGCGCGCGGCGGGGTTGCCCGTCACGGAAGTCGCTGATTACACCGGCTTTCCCGAAATGATGGACGGGCGGGTCAAAACCCTGCACCCGAAAATCCACGGCGGTCTTCTGGGGCGGCGCGATAGCAGCAGCCATCAAGCCGCGATGAGCGAGCATGGAATCGGCCCGATCGATGTGGTCGTGGTCACGCTCTACCCCTTCGAAGCAACCGTGGCCAAGGGGGCGGATTTCGACACCTGCATCGAGAATATCGACATTGGCGGGCCGTCGATGATCCGCTCCGCCGCGAAAAACCACGCTTCCGTCACGGTCATCACCGACCCCGCCGATTATGCCGAGGTGATCGCCGCCCTTGAAGCTGCGGGCGGCACCGATCCCGCCCTGCGCCGCACGCTGGCAGCCCGCGCCTTCACCCGCACGCGGGCCTATGATTCCGGCATTTCGGCCTGGTTCAATGGGCAAGTCGATGAGGCCACGCCGCGCCAGTTGGCGCTTGGCGGCGCGCTGAAGCAAACCCTGCGCTACGGCGAAAACCCGCACCAGCAGGCGGCTTTCTACGCCACCGGCGACGCCCGCCCCGGCGTGGCGACCGCCCAGCAAGTGCAGGGCAAGGAGCTTTCCTATAATAATATCAATGATACCGATGCCGCCTTCGAGCTAGTCGCCGAACTGACCGAGCCGGGCGTCGCCATCATCAAACACGCCAACCCCTGCGGCGTCGCTATCGCCCCGACCCTCGCCGAGGCCTATCGCCGCGCGCTCGCCTGCGACCCCGTCAGCGCTTTTGGCGGCATCATCGCTGTCAACCGCCCGCTCGATAAGGAAACCGCGCTGCTGGTGGCCGATCTCTTCGCCGAAGTCGTCATCGCTCCGGCGATTGAGCCCGAGGCTGCAACCGCCCTCGCCGACAAGAAGAACCTGCGCGTGCTGGTCACGGGCGCGATGCCCGATCCGAAAGCGCCGGGCCTCACCTACCGTTCCGTCGCGGGCGGGGTGCTGATGCAAAACCGCGATAACGGCCATGTCACCGCCGACGCGCTGCAAACCGTGACCCAACGCGCGCCCTCGCCTGCCGAAGTGCGCGATATGCTGCTGGCCTTCACCTTGGTCAAGCACGTCAAATCTAACGCCATCGTGCTGGTGAAAGACGGGGCGGCGGTCGGGATCGGCGGTGGGCAAACCTCGCGCGTCGATGCCGCCCAACAAGCCGTCGCCCGCGCCGCCGCGATGGCCCAGGCCGCCGGCGAGCCCCACAGCCGCGCCGTGGGCGCAATCGTCGCCTCCGACGCCTTCTTTCCCTTCCCCGATGGCCTCGACGTCTGCCTGAAAGCCGGCGTTACCGCCGCCATCCAACCCGGTGGCTCCAAGCGCGACGCGGAAGTGATCGCCGCTGCCGATGCTGCGGGCGCGGCGATGGTGTTCACGGGGCTGCGGCACTTCAAGCATTAATGATTTCGGGGGCGTTGCCCCCGACGTGCTTTGCGCGTCAAACGCGCTGGGCAATCCCATTTTAGGGATCGGCCCCGTTTAGCCACCAAGCTTTCAAGAGCGCAGGCCTTTCTGTCTCATTAATGTAGCAACCCCCATTGCGTGACCGTCCCATTAATGAGACAGTACTAACATGATGATGCAGATCGAAACCACTCAAGACTTCGTCGACTGGTTGAGTGGCCTGACCGATCCCATCGCCAGAAAGCGTATCGCCAAGCATCTGGCGAGGGCTGAAGCCGGGAATCTCGGAAATTGGAAAGCCCTCAAGGGCGTTCAAGGGATTTTCGAGATGCGCATCGACCACGGCCCCGGCTACCGGCTGTATTTCGCGCGGCGGGGGCAGACGATAATTGTCTTGTTGGGCGGCGGCACGAAGCAGGACCAAACTGCGGCGATTGCCGTTGCGAACCGCCTTTGGAACGGATAGGGAGCAGCCAATATGACCCTCGAAACCCGCCCGCTGCTGGTCACTGACCTTGCACCGACTGCCGCTGACCAAGCTGAATTGCTGAGCGCGCTGCTATGCGACGACGAAGACGGCAGCACCGATCTGCCCGCCTTCTTGATCCAATTGGGCAAGCTCGCGCGGGAGCGCGGTATGACCGACGCCGCTAAGGCCGCAGGTGTTAGCCGCACCCGCCTCTACCATAGCCTCAGTGGCGATGCCGACCCACGCATCGGTACCGTGGCCGCCGTGCTGGAAACCCTAGGCTTTGCTCTGGCAATCGTGCCCCGGCGGGCCCCGCAGGCGACCCAAACAACGAAAGCGGCAGCGGAATAAACCCATGCCACGGTATCGTTTCACGGTGGAATATGACGGTGGCCCCTACTCCGGCTGGCAACGGCAGGCGTCGGGCGTGCCGAGCGTACAGCAGGCGATTGAAACTGCGCTGCGCGCCTGCTCGCAAGAAGAGGTGACGGTCCACGCCAGCGGGCGCACCGATGCGGGCGTCCACGCGCGCGGCCAGGTGATCCATGTGACGATGGGCAAGGCGTGGAACCCGTACCGGCTGATGCAGGCGGTGAATTTTCATCTGAAGCCGCAGCCGGTGGCCCTATTGGACGCCGTGCAGGTGGCGGACGATTGGCACGCGCGGTTTTCCTGCGTCGGGCGCTGGTATCTGTACCGCATTCTCTGCCGCAAGGCTCCGCCTGCCCTGGAGAGGGGGCGGGTCTGGTCAGTCGCTTACAGTCTGGATGCCGACGCGATGCAGCAGGGGGCAAATCGCCTGATTGGGCTGCACGATTTCACCAGCTTCCGGGCCAGCCTGTGCCAAGCGGATTCGCCGATCCGAACCTTGGACCGGCTGGAGGTAACACGCGTTGGCAATGAAATCCACATCACTGCCGCCGCCCGGTCATTCCTGCATCATCAGGTGCGGAACATGGTCGGTACGCTCGCGCTCGTCGGTCAAAAAAAATGGACGGCGGATGATGTGACCGCCGCCCTTGAGGCGAAAGACCGTTCTGCCGCCGGTCCAACCGCGCCTGCTGAAGGTTTGTACTTCATGGGCGCGGTCTATCCCGACGAAGGCTGAACAATCACTCTTCTTGGAACGCCTCTTCGCGCTTCTTGCGCACCGAGGGGCTGAGCACCACCAGCAGCGCTATCGCCGCCAGCACCAGCATCGTGGCGCTAATCGGACGTTCGACGAAGACCATCGCGTCACCGCGCGACAGCGTCATCGCTCGGCGCAGGTTTTCTTCCATCATCGGCCCGAGGATAAAGCCCAAGAGCAACGGCGCGGGTTCGCATTCGAGCTTGGAGAAAATATACCCAGCAACGCCAAACCCGGCCATCATGAACACGTCGAAATTCGTATTGTTCACGCTATACACACCGATCCCGCAGAACACGAGAATAGCTGGGAACATCAGGTGATAGGGCACGGTCAGCAGCCGGACCCACAGGCCGATGAGCGGCAGATTGAGGATGACGAGGAAGAGATTCCCGATCCACATCGACACGATGATGCCCCAGAACAGCGTCGGCTGTTCGGTCATCACCAGCGGGCCGGGCTGGATGCCCTGAATAATCATCGCCCCCGCCATCAAGGCCATCACCGGGTTCGACGGGATACCCAAGGTGAGCATGGGAATGAAGGAGGTTTGCGCCCCGGCATTATTGGCGCTTTCCGGCGCTGCCACGCCTTCGATTGCGCCCTTACCGAAGCGTTCCGGGGTTTTCGAGAGTTTCTTTTCCAACGAATAGGCGGCGAAGGACGAGAGAATCGCGCCGCCACCTGGCAGAATCCCAAGGACCGAGCCAAGGCTCGTGCCGCGCAACACCGGCTTCCAGATAAGCTTGAAATCCGCCCACGTGAGCCACAGCCCCGTGACCTTCTT
>NZ_JBILQX010000049.1:0-21994 GCF_044372965.1 Elstera sp.
TTGGCCCGAGTTGCGGAATTTCGACGCCATCGCGCCCGTAACCGCCGCGTCTACATCGGCATCGTCAAAGACGATAAACGGCGCATTGCCGCCGAGTTCGAGACTAACGCGCTTCACCGTATCGGCGGCTTGGCGCAGCAGCAGTTTCCCGACCTCGGTCGAACCCGTGAACGAGATTTTTCGGACCGTTTCGCTGCGCATCAACGCGCCGACGATGGTTGCCGCGTCGCCGGTGAGCACGTTGAAGACGCCCGCCGGAACCCCGGCTTGCACGCCGAGGTCAGCCAGGGCCAAGGCGCAAAGCGGCGTGTCTTCTGCCGGTTTGGCGATGACCGTGCAGCCTGCGGCCAGTGCCGGGCCAACTTTACGGGTGAGCATGGCATAGGGAAAATTCCACGGCGTCACCGTCGCCACCACGCCAACCGGCTGCTTAATCACTAGAATCCGGCTATCGCTGCGCGGCGAGGGGATCACTTCGCCGGACGCGCGGCGGGCCTCTTCGCCGAACCATTCGAGGAAGCTTGCGGCATAGGCGACTTCCCCCTTGGCTTCCGCCAGCGGCTTGCCTTGCTCCAGGGTAAGAAGCTCGGCGAGATCGGCCTGATGGGCCATCATCAGATCGGCCCAGCGCTTGAGAATTGCGCCGCGTTCCTTTGCCGGGCGCGCGGCCCAGAGGGCTTGCGCGGCGGCGGCGTGGGTGATCGCCGCCTCGGTCTCGAAAGCCCCAAGATCGGGCACCTCAGCCAGGATTTCGCCCGTCGCGGGGTTCGTTACCGGGAAGGTCGCGCCGCTAGCCGCGCCGATCCATTCCCCGCCGCTGAAGGCCTGGGTGCGCAGAAACGGGTTCATGCCTGGGCCGGGGTGTAGAAAGGATTGCCGATGCTCTTCAGCCCTGCTTCCAGCTCCGCCCGGCTAGGCCAGCCTTGGGTGAGGGCGCGCTGGGCGGCCATGAAGGCGGCTTCTTGGTTATTCTTATAGACCGCGTCGGCGTCGTCGGCGTTCCAACTGACCCAGACGGCGGCAATCGCCACCCAATCCTCGGCGGCTTCGGGCGGAAAAATCCCGTCAAGCAGGGCCTTGGTCATCCCATAGGCGACGCCTGCTTGAGCCGGGCCCCAGGTCATCGTCTCGTGGTTGCTATCGCGCAAAACCGCCTTGGCGATGAAAAGGGTGACGGGTTTTACCGGCAAATTCGGCTTCAGAATGGTCTGAAACGGAATATGCCCCGGCCCCGGTTGCGCCGCTGCGGTGGCGAGCGCCGTGCCGATGGGGCCGGTCTTTGGCCCCATAAAGAGATTGATATGGGCGGCATTGGCCCCGCCACCGCAAAAACCTTCACCGATGAACATGGTCTGATCCTCAAGCCTCCGGCGCAAGGGCGCGCAGGCGGCGAATAGGGTTGTAATCGTTAATCATGTCGCGAGGGCGGTAGGGCGCTTCGAGATAGGCGCGCTCTTCGTCGCTCAACACGATATCAAGGGCTTTTACGGCGGCCTCGACCTGCTCCGGGCTATCGGCCCCGATCAAGGGCACGGTGACGTTGCCGCTGTGGAACACCCAACTTTGGGCGATCTGCCCCGGCTGCACGCCGCGTTGTTGGGCGACTTTATGAACGCGCTGGCTGATTTCGACATCAATGGCGTCGCCGAACCAGGAGAGGTAGAGATCGTGGGCCGTCCGCGCCGTCTGCTGCACGCCGGTCAGATAGCCGCGCGCCAAGGGGCTGAAGGTGGTGACGGCAATGCCCGCGTCCTGGCAATAGGGCATCATCTCCCGCTCTTCTTCGCGGTAGAGCAGGCTGTACTGGCACTGCATATTGATGAACTGCGTCCAGCCGTTCTGCTTAGCGATAGCGTTCATGTTGGCGAACTGCCACGCGTACATGGTGGAGGCCCCGAGGTAGCGGACCTTGCCTGAGCGCACGACATCGTGCAGCGCTTCCATCGTCTCCTCGATTTCGGTATTCGGATCGAAGGCATGGATGACGTAGAGATCGAGATAATCGGTGCCGATCCGGCGCAAGGAACGATCAATGGAGCGGAAAATATGCTTCCGGGTGAGCCCCTGATCGTTAGCGTCGTCGCTCATCGGGTAGAAGACTTTGGAGGCAAGCACTAGCCCGTCGCGCGCGGTCTGCTTTAGCAGCGTCCGGCCCACGACCTCTTCATTGACGCCGTTCGAATACCAATCGGCCATATCGTAAAAAGTAATGCCAAGGTCGAGTGCCTTTTTAAGAATGGGAACCGATTTATCCTCATCCAGCACCCAGCCTTTCCAGGCCGAACTGCCGATGGACATGGTGCCCAAACAAAAGCGCGAGGTGCGCAGCCCGCTGCGCCCAAACCGAACCTGCTCCATAAACGTTCCTCTTCCCATCGGGGCACCCTCTGGGGGGCGCTTGAGAAGAGCCTAGGCGCGGAAGCAGGCGGCTGAAAAACATCGAATTCCGATAGGCCCATGCCTTTATGAGATGCGGCGAGGCGGGCCTATTCGTCTGCCCGCACGTCTAGCCCGAGGGCTTGGGCGAGGGTGATGGCTTGATCGACGGTAATGATCGCCTCTTTCAACGCCACCTGCGCGGGATCAATCGCGCTTAAATCGCTTCCGCGCAGATCGCAGCCGGTTAAATCGGCTTTGTCGAACGACGCGCCGGAGAGATCGGCGTCGCGCAAAACCGCGCCTTGGCAGCGGGAACCGGTCAAATCCGCTTCGCGCAGCCGCGTGCCGGTGAAGGAGGCCGAGCGCAAATCGGCCCCCGCCAGCCCAACAAAAGACCAGTCGCCGCCCTTGACCTTCAAAACCTCAAAGGAGCAGCCCTCGAAGCGACTGCCGACGAATTTGCAGTCGATAAACTGCGTATCGAAGAATTTACACGCAAGGAAGGTGCAGTTCACGAAAGCGGCGCTTTGGTGGACCGAGGCGTTAAACCGCCCGTTGCGAAACAGGCAGTCGGTAAACACTGTCCCAATCGCGCGCGCCTCCATCATGTCGAGATCGGTGAAGAGCGTATTAGTGAACTTCTCCCGGTTTAAGTCGGCCCCGTTCCAATCGACCCCCGCCTGGGTGGTGGTGGTTTTGGGGAGGGAACCCCCTTTGGCGCGGTCAGTCATCGGCGCGATCCATCTCGGTTTCATCCAAATCGGGGAAGCGCGGCGGCACCGGCTGGGCCAACCACGCAGCGAGCGCTTCGGTAACGGCTTCCGGTGCTTCTAGGAGCGGCAGGTGCCCCGCGCCGAGAATAACGCGCAGGGTGGCCTGGGGGAGCAACTGCGCCATGTCGGTATGCAGGCTGACCGGGTAGAGCGCGTCGTCCGAACCACACAGCAGCAGCGCAGGGCCAACGAAGGCGGCAAGTGTCGCGCTTTGATCGGGCCGATCGCGCAGGGCCAGCGACTGCCGCCGAAAGACGCCGTGCCCAAGGTGCGCGGCCATCCGAACGATCAAATCCGCATTCGCCCCGGAAAGCGGGCGCTCTTGAGCATTATAGCCAGGGACGAGCCGGGTGCGCGCAAACCCGTCGACTCCCATCTCGCGCGCGGCATCAATCTCGGTCAGGCGCTGCGCTTGCCGGTCGGGCGATTCTGCCAAATGGCCGGTTGCGATGAGGGCGAGCCGTTCAATCCGGTGGGGGGCTTGCCGGAGCATTTCCAAAGCAACAATACCGCCGAGCCCAATCCCGGCGACCGAAAACTTAGGCGAGGGGCTGGTTGCCAACTGGCGCGCGGCCAGAGTTTCGACACTATCGTCGTGGGTAAGATCGCCAAGGCGACAATCGGCACTCTGGGCAAGCCCATCCGATTGGCGCGCCCAGATATCGCCGGTACAGAGAAGGTCGGGCAACAGCAAGAGCGGCGGGCGGTGGCTATCGATCATTCCGCCGTCCATCCGCCGTCAACGAGCAGCGAGGTACCCGTAATCATTGCGGCTGCATCGGAAGCCAAAAAAATGACCGCGCCCATAATATCTTCCACTTGGCCGAGCCGCCCGAGCTTGATCTTGCTCAAGACCGCCGCCTTGAAGGCCGGATCGTCGAAATAGGGGCGGGTCAACGGCGTTTCGAAGAATGTCGGCGCAATACTATTCACGCGAATACCGTGGGGGCCAAGCTCGACGGCGAGCGCCTTGGTCATCCCCTCAATCGCGTGTTTGGAGGCGCAATAGAGCGCGCGATTGGCCGCGCCGACGTGGCCCATCTGCGAGGAAATCATTAGCACCACACCGCGCCGCTGTTCGGCGCGCAGCCGGTCGGTCACGATCTGGGTGAAGCGAAACGGGGCCTCGACATTCAGATCCATCACCGCGCGGTAATCGTCGGCCGTTACCTCGGGGAAGGGTTTCGGGCGGTTGGTGCCGGCATTATTGATTAGAATATCATAGGCCGGGCGGGCCGCGAGTGCCGCTGCCGCTGCATGAACATCGCACACGTCCAGAACCAGCGTATCGGCATGGTCGCCGCGTGCCATGAGCGCGTGAGCGACGCCCGAAATTTCGCTCGCTGTCCGCGCCACGAGCGTGACGCAAGCCCCGGCTTCTGCCAGGGCGACGGCCATAGCCATCCCTAACCCGCGCCCCGCGCCGGTTACGAGCGCGCGCTTACCATCAAGACGGAAAGACGGGGTTTTCGGTAGAATGGGGAGCGGCATCGAACAAACCTCAAGAAGCTTACGCTTCGAGTGTAAGGCTAAAAGGTTAAAAAGCTCTACTCGCTATTAAAAAAATGACGCTAAGGTCTGTTTGGAAGGTTTTTCACAGGGGTAAGGTCGATAGGCCCTTGTATGTGCGGCAAAATTAGGCGCTATCTCAAAGCGTGCGACCCCTTTTATCAGCATGGGCTAGAATGACCGGCAGTATGAAAACGGCGGATTCGGAGTGGATGCGGGCGATTAACCGCTTCCATGTGCTTGATTGTTTGCGGCGGCACGAGCCGATTGCCCGGATCGAGCTTGCCCAGCGCACGAACCTATCGCCCGCTACCATTTCGGCCATTGTGCAGGATTTGCAAGACGAGGGCTTGGTGGTTCAAGCTCAGGTTCAGGACGATATTGGGGGGCGCGGACGGCCCCGGGTGCTGTTGCGTGTCAGGGCCGATGCAGCGGCGGTGCTGGGGGTGAATATTTCGGCGGATCGGCTGACCTTCAGCGTCGCCAATCTCAAAGCGGAGGAATTTCATGCGCTCGCGCTTCCCGCCCATCCTAAGCGCGATGGTGTGGCGGCGACGCTCGCCTTGATCGAAGCCGGGTTGCGGCAGGCTAGCTTGGAGGCCGGGATCACCTTGGGCCAGATCGCAGGGGTCGGTATCGCCTTGCCGGGCATGATCGATGCGGCAAGCGGCATTTGCCACTGGAGTCCCCTGTTTGGGGACGGGCCGCTGCGGCTGGCGGAAACGCTGAGCGCTGCTTTTGGCGTGCCCTGCGTGATGGACAATGAGGCGCGGCTCGTGGCCTTGGCTGAAGTCTGGTTCGGTCCACCCGAGCACAGCGATAATTTTCTCGTGGTGACGCTCGATCAAGGGCTTGGCATGGCGATTGTCAGCAGCGGTGAGGTGATGCGCGGCGGCTTGGGCCTCGGCACCGAGTTCGGCCATACGCGCCACCGGGCCGAGGGGCCTTTGTGCCAATGCGGCAAGCGCGGGTGCCTTGAAGCCTTTACCGCCGATTACGCGATAGCGCGTGCCGCCGCGCCCTTTCTGCCGGAGCAACCGGGTGCCTTGCCCAGCGGCCAATTGATTGCGGCGATTGCCGGGGCGCGGGCGGGGAGCAGCGAGCTTCAAGCGGTTTTTGCCGAAGCGGGGGCTGCCCTGGGACAGGAGCTTGCCAATGTTTGTAATCTGCTCAATCCAACGCGGATCATTCTCGCAGGGTCGGGCGTGCGTGCGGGTGATCTGTTGTTAAAGCCGTTGGCAAGGGCGCTTGAAGACGGGTTAATTGCCCCGCTGGTTGGCAAAATTCCGCTCTCAGCGCTGCCCGATGGGCTGGACCTCTGGGCGCGGGGGGCGGCGGCTTTGGTCGTGCGCGGGCTTTATTCGGCTCCTTGGCATCGGTTGGGTTAGAGAGCGCTTGCATTCAAGTCCAACAGCTTTTACCATTTATTTTAACATCCAAAATAAATGCTGCGCCGCACGCAAAACTGGATGAACGGCAGGGGGTATATCCTCTGACGACAGTGTGAAAAGGCCCCACAGAGGGCCGCAAACCGGAGGAAACAGATATGAACGTCAAGAGTTTAGCATTGGGTCTGGTCGCAGGCGCCTCGTTGCTCGCACTTGCAACGGGCGCACAAGCACAGTCGAAACTGGTTGTGGGCGTGTCCTGGTCGAATTTCCAAGAAGAGCGCTGGAAGATCGATGAGGCCGCCATCAAAAAGCAGCTTGCCGCCGTTGGGGCCGAATACATCAGCGCCGATGCCCAGTCGAACCCGCAAAAGCAGCTCGCCGATGTGGAAAGCCTGATCGCGCGCGGCGCAAAGGCGCTGATCGTGCTGGCGCAAGATGCCCAGGCGATTCAACCCGCCGTCGCCAAAGCCAAAGCCGAAAAAATCCCGGTTCTCGGCTACGACCGCCTCATCGAAGTGCCGGGCGTTTTCTATCTGACCTTCGATAACATCGAAGTGGGCCGGATGATGGCGCGCGAAATTCAAAAGGCGAAGCCGACCGGCAATTACGTTTTCATCAAAGGCTATAATGCCGATCCGAACGCCGATTTCCTGGCGATGGGCTCGAAGGAAGTGCTGAAGCCCGCCATTGATAAGGGCGATATTAAAATCGTTGGCGAGCAGTACACGGACCGTTGGCTGCCGGAAAATGCTCAGAAGAATATGGAGCAGATTCTGACGGCCAATAACAATAAGGTCGATGCCGTGGTCGCCGCCAATGACGGCACGGCGGGCGGTGCGGTTGCGGCGATGACGGCGCAGGGCCTCTCCGGGATTCCCATCTCCGGCCAGGATGCCGACCAAGCCGCCCTGAACCGCATCGCCCGCGGCCTGCAAACCGTAACCATCTGGAAAGACGCGCGCACCCTTGGCCAGAAAGCCGCCGAAGTGGCCGCCGAACTCGCTAAGGGCACGGCGATGGATAAGATCCCCGGTGCCTTCAAATGGGCCGATGGCCCCAATAAGGTCTCGCTGGATACGATCCTGCTGAAGCCGGTTCCCGTGACCCGCGACAATCTCGACGCTGTGATTAGCGCCGGGTGGAGCACGAAGGAACAAGTCTGCCGGGGCGCGACGGCGAACCCGCCGGCTGCGTGTAAGTAATATTAGGTCAGGTGTCGGGGGGCTTACGGGCTCCCCGGTGCCCAAGAAGAAACGTTCGGCAGAGAGCGCCTCGCATGACGCAATTTTCTATCCGTCGCCTCGCGGCGGCAACGGGGCTCGACACCCGCCTGCTGGCGATGGCCGGGGCTTTGGTCGTGATCGCGTTGGTCTTCAATAGTTTCACGCAAGGCGCGTTTCTCTCGCCGCGCAATTTGTGGAATTTGGCCGTCCAAACCTCGATGGTCGGCATTCTCACGACCGGTATGGTGCTGGTCATCGTAACGCGGAATATCGATCTGTCGGTCGGCTCGGTCCTGGGTGCGATTGGCATGTTTGCCGCCGTGGTTCAGGTGCAGATTCTGCCGCCGGAGGTGTGGTGGAATACGCCGGTGACGATCCTCTGCGCGGTGGCAGTGGGCATTGCCATTGGTGCGTTCCAGGGGTTCTGGATCGCTTATCGGACGGTGCCCTCGTTCATCGTCACCTTGGCGGGGTTGCTGATTTTTCGTGGCGTCGCCTGGATGATGACCGAAGGGCGCACGGTTGCGCCGATGGAAGAGGATTTCCAGCTTCTCGGCGGCGGCTTGCGCGGCAGTCTCGGGGCCTTCTGGAGTTGGGTTCTCGGCGGGCTTGCGATTGCACTGGTGCTGTTCCGCATCATCGCGGCGCGGCGGCGGCGGCGCAGCTATGGGTTTGCCGAAAAGCCGCTGTGGGGCGATGTTCTTACGGGCGGCCTCTGGATCGGCGCGATTCTCGCCTTTGTGATGACGATGAACGCCTATAACCGGCCCGGAACGCAGATTCCGCAAGGGATTCCCATTCCGGTTCTGCTGCTGATCGGCACGGTTCTGATTATGGAAACGATTGCCCGCACCACCCGCTTTGGCCGCTATGTCTTTGCGTTTGGCGGCAACCCCGAGGCCGCGCGCCTCGCCGGGATCGACGTGCGCCGCCTCGTTCTGATGATCTTCATCATCATGGGTATTCTCGCGGCGGTGGCGGGGATTTTGGCGACCGCGCGGCTCAATGCCGGGGTGAATTCCACCGGCACCTTGGCGGAACTCTCGGTGATCGCGGCGGTCGTGATCGGCGGCACCAGCCTTGCGGGCGGGGCCGGGTCGATTGCCGGGGCGATTTTGGGCGCGGTCATTATGCAGAGCCTGGAGAATGGCATGGTGCTGCTCGGCCTGCCTAGCGCCTTGCAGCAGGTCGTGATCGGATCGGTGCTGATCCTGGCCGTTTGGGCCGATGTCGTTTATCGCCGCCGTGTGGCCTGAGATGGGAGCCGATCCGATGCGAACCCCTCTGATTGAAATGCGTAATATCCATAAGCAGTTCGGCGGCGTCGTCGCACTCGATGACGTGTCGGTCACGCTGCACCGGGGCGAGGTTGTTGGGCTGCTCGGGCATAATGGCGCGGGTAAATCGACGCTGATTAAAATCCTCTCCGGGGCTTATGAGGCCGACGGCGGCGAAATTCTGATCGACGGTAAGCCGGTCACGATCCGCTCGCCGCGTGACGCGCGCGCCAATGGCATCGAGACGATTTATCAAACCCTGGCCCTCGCCGATAATCTCGACGCGGTGGCGAATGTGTTCCTGGGCCGCGAAATCGTTACCCCCCTCGGGCGTCTGAACGATGCGGCGATGGAGCATGCGACCAGCGATGTTTTGTCGAAGCTAAAAGTCGTCGATCTTAAATCGGTCCGCGCGCCGGTCAGCAGCCTCTCGGGCGGGCAGCGCCAATCGATTGCGATTGCCCGCGCCATCCATTTCCAAGCGCAAATCCTGATTATGGACGAGCCGTGCGCCGCCCTTGGCCCGCAGGAAACGGCAATGGTGGCGAATGTGATCCAGGAGTTGAAGCGCCAGGGCCTGGGGATTTTCCTTATCAGCCACGATTTGCACGATGTCTTCGAGCTGGCCGACCGGCTGACCGTTATGAAAGGCGGGCGCGTGGTGGGCGACTGCCACACCGCCGATGTGACCCAGGACGATGTGCTGGCCATGATTATCACGGGCCGTCCGCCCGCCTAACTCGCTCTTTCTCGACCTTACGACCCAAATCCGCCCGGCTTCGGGCTGAGGAGACTTGCTATGTCCTATTTCGCCGATCTTCCCGCCGCCCAGTTTGAAGGGCCGGACAGCCGTAATCCGCTGGCTTACCGCTATTATCAGCCCGACCGGCTGGTGCTGGGCAAGCCGATGGTAGAGCATTTACGCCCGTCGGTTTGCTACTGGCATAGCTTCTGCTGGCCGGGCAGCGATGTTTTCGGCGGCGGCACCTTCAACCGCCCCTGGCTGGGGCTGCCCGACACGTTGGAGAGCGCTAGGCTTAAGGCCGACGAGGCTTTCACCTTCTTCCAGAAGACCGGCATGCCCTATTTCGCCTTCCACGATGTCGATGCCGTCTCGCTCGGCACGTCGCTGCGCGAAGGCTGGTCGAACCTCGATGCGATTGCCGATTATTTCGCGGAGAAAATGAGCCAGACTGGCCTTAAGTTGCTGTGGGGCACGGCCAACCTGTTTTCGCACCCGCGCTACCAGGCGGGCGGCGCAACCAACCCCGACCCGAATGTTTTCGCCTATGCCGCAGGGCAAGTGCGGGCGATGCTCGATGTAACGCATCGTCTCGGTGGGGGGAATTACGTGCTGTGGGGCGGCCGCGAAGGCTACGACACGCTGCTGAATACCGATATGCGCCAAGAACTCGACCAATTGGGCCGGTTCCTGAATTTGGTGGTGGAGCATAAGCATAAAATCGGCTTCAAGGGCACCATTCTGATCGAGCCGAAACCGTGCGAGCCCACCAAACATCAGTATGATTTCGATAGCGCAACGGTTCATGCCTTCCTGGCGAACTACGGCCTACTGGGCGAAGTGAAACTCAATATCGAGGTCAATCACGCCACTCTCGCGGGCCATAGTTTCGAGCATGAAATCGCCTATGCGCTCGGGCATAATCTGCTCGGCAGCGTCGATCTCAATCGCGGCGACCCGCAGAACGGCTGGGATACCGACCAGTTCCCCGCCGATTTGCAGGAAACGACCCTGGTGCTCTACCGTCTCCTGCAAGCGGGCGGGCTTGAAACTGGCGGCTTCAATTTCGACGCCAAGGTGCGCCGCCAATCCATCGACGCCGTCGATATGCTGCACGGCCATGTCGGCGGGCTCGACCTGCTGGCGCGCGCGCTGCTGAACGCCGAACAGATGGTTCTCGACGGCCAGCTCGCGGCCTTCGTCGCCGACCGTTATTCCGGTTGGAACAGCACCTTCGGGGCGGACATTCTGTCGGGCAAACTTTCCCTCAGCGCAATCGCCGATGCCGCCACCACCGGCCCCGCGCCGCAACCGGTCTCCGGGCGGCAGGAAATGCTGGAAAACCTAGTTCAGCGGTTCGTTTAACGGTTGAGCATAGTGAGGGGCTCCGCCCCTCAACCCCGCTCAAGGGGCGACGGCCCCTTGAGAATCCGCGATTTTGCTGATCGCCAGTTGGGGTTCAGGATCAAGAAAATGGGATTGCCAAGGGACAAGTCCCTTGGTTGGGGTTCGGGGCAAAGCCCCGACATTTGATGCATTTAAAGCAAAGGGACGCATCGTGTATCTCGGGATCGATCTTGGCACCTCTGCTGTAAAAACGCTGCTGGTCGATGGCGACGAGCGGGTGATTGGCGAGGCCAGCGAGGCGCTGACCGTGCAACGCCCGCAGCCGCTCTGGTCGGAGCAAGACCCGAACGCTTGGTGGGCGGCGCTGGATCGAGCGATGCGGCGCTTGCGGCAGGATCATCCCCAGGAAGTTGCGGCGGTGAAAGCCTTGGGCCTCTCCGGGCAGATGCACGGCGCGGTGTTGCTGGATGGGCAGGATCGGGTGCTGCGCCCGGCGATTCTGTGGAACGATGGCCGCAGCGGCGCGGAATGTGCCTTGCTCGAAGAACGGGTGCCGGAATCGCGCCAGATTACCGGCAATCTGGCCATGCCGGGCTTCACGGCGCCGAAGCTGCTGTGGGTGCAGCGCCACGAACCGGAGATTTTCGCGCAGGTGGCGAAAGTGCTGCTGCCGAAGGATTATCTGCGTCTGCGGCTCAGCGGCGCGTATCTCTCCGACATGTCCGACAGCGCAGGCACGCTGTGGCTCGACGTGGCGGCGCGGGCTTGGTCGGCGGAGATGGTCGCGGCTACGGGCCTGCCGCTGTCGGCGATGCCGGGGCTCGTCGAAGGCTCGGCCCCAGCGGGCGTGTTGCGGACGGAATTGGCCCAGGATTGGGGCCTCCCCCCTGGCGTGGTGATTGCGGGCGGCGCGGGCGACAATGCGGCGGGCGCGGTCGGGATCGGCTGTATCGAGCCGGGCAGCGGCTTTATTTCGCTCGGCACCTCCGGCGTTTTGTTTGTAGCGACGCCCGACTTCGCCCCGAACCCGGCCCAGGCGGTACATAGTTTTTGCCACGCGGTGCCGGGGCGCTGGCATCAGATGGCGGTGATGCTCAGCGCCGCTTCCTGCCTCACCTGGGTTAGCCGGGTGACGGGGGCCGCGAGCGAGGCCGCGTTGCTCGCCGAAATTGAGGCGGAAACCCAAGGGCCGGGAAGCGTGCTATTCCTGCCGTATCTTTCGGGCGAGCGTACGCCCCATAATGACCCGCACGCCACCGGCCTGTTTTCCGGCCTGACTCATGCCACCCGGCGCAGCGATCTCGGGCGGGCGGTGCTGGAGGGGGTCGGCTTTAGTTTTGCCGATGGGCTCGCCGCGCTCGCGGCCGCCGGAACCGAGGTGAACAGCCTTTCTGTGATTGGCGGCGGTGCGCGCTCGCCCCTGTGGGGGGAGATTTTGGCGTCGATCTTGGGCAAACCGCTGGAGTATCGCAGCGGTGGCGACCTCGGCCCGGCCTTTGGTGCCGCGCGGCTAGCGCGCTTGGCGGTAACGGGGGAAGACCCGCGCGGCCTCTGCCTGCCGCCGCCGCTGGAGCGGACAATTCTGCCGAATCCGGCGTGGCGGGAGGCGTATGCTGCGCGTTATGCCGAATACCGTGCGGCGTATCGACCGACGTGATTATTCCGAAAATCACAAGAGTGTGTTTTAATATCGCTATATTCTTGCCTTAAACCGCCTCCGCTAGGGTTTCCGGGAGGCGCGGTGGGGAGAAACCGCTGCGCTGAAGGTCACCCCAAGCAGGAGGTTTTTCCCTATGGCCATCCGTATTCATTCGTTCGCGTTATCGGGCCATTCGCACCGCGCACAGCTTTTTCTATCGCTGCTGGGTGTTCCCCACGACCTCGTGCCGGTCGATTTGCGCGGCGGCGCGCATAAAACGCCGGAGTTTCTAGCGCTGAACCCGTTCGGGCAGGTGCCGGTGTTGGAAGATGGCGCGACCGTGCTGTTCGACAGCAATGCCATTCTCGTTTATCTGGCGCAAACCTATGATCCCGCCCGCACTTGGTATCCGCAGGAGCCGGTCGCGGCGGCGCGGGTTCAGCAGTGGCTGTCGGTTGCGGCGGGGCTGATTGCCTTCGGCCCGGCGGCGGCGCGGCTGGTGACGGTATTCGGCGCGAAGCTCGATCACGACCGCGCCAAGGCGATTGCGGGCGGCGTGCTCGGCGTGCTCGACGGTCAGCTTGCGGGCCGCGCTTTCGTGACCGGGGCCAACCCGACGATTGCCGACGTATCGCTCTATTCCTACATCGCCCATGCCCCGGAAGGGGAGGTATCGTTGGAGCCCTATCCGGCAATCCGGGCGTGGCTTGCCCGCATCGAAGCCCTGCCGGGGTTCGTGCCGATGCAGGCGACGAAAGTCGGCCTTGCCGCTTAAAGTCTCGATGGAGGGGGAGGCTGCTATGGGTGAGCAAACAGTGTCGCGGTCTCCTTTTCACGCGGGCGAGGCGGCGGTTCAGGACCGGATCGGCGTGCGCGTGCGGCAGGAAGAGGTGGGCCGCCGCGTTATTCGGGATTTTATGCCCGATCAGCACCGCAGTTTTTTCGAGCAATTGCCGCTGATGTTGATCGGCGGTTTAGATGAACGTGCGCGGCCCTGGGCGTCGGTCCTCACCGGGCCGCCGGGGTTCATGACCTCGCCCGATCCGCGCCGTTTGCAGGTAAAGGCGCATCCCGCATCAGGCGATCCGCTGGCGGGGTCGATCCGCGTGGGAACGCCGCTCGGGCTGCTCGGGATCGAGCTTGAAACCCGCCGCCGCAATCGGCTGAACGCCACTGTACGCGAACAGGGCGCCACGGGGTTCACCCTGGCGGTGGACGAAAGCTTCGGTAATTGTCCCCAGTATATTCAAGTGCGCCAGCATCGCTGGGTCGCGCTGCCGGATGATCTGCCGCCGCCCGAAGAGTTTGGCGCGTCCCTGCCAGCGGGCGCGCGCGCGTTGATCGAAGCCGCTGATACGTTTTTCATCGCAACCGCTTCCCCTGACGCTGAAGGGTCCGCGCCCTTAAAGGGCTGCGACGTATCCCATCGCGGCGGCAAACCCGGCTTTGTGCGGGTAACGGAGGAAGAGGGGGGGAGCGTACTGACCTCTCCGGATTTCTTGGGCAATTTCCAGTTCCGCACCTTCGGCAATCTCGAAATCAACCCGCTGGCGGGGCTGTTGTTCTTGGATTTTGCTAAGGGCGATATGCTGTTTCTCACCGGCACGGCGACCGTGATTTGGGACGGGCCGGAGGTGGCGGCTTTCGCCGGGGCCGAGCGGCTGTTGCAGTTCACCCTATCCGAGGGACGATTGCTGCGAGAAGCGTTGCCCCTGCGCTGGAGTGCGCCAGAGCCATCGCCCTATGTGGCGGCGACGGGATCGTGGGAGGCGGTTGCGGCGGCGCAGGCCGCCCAGGCCGACGGGCAGCGCTACCGGCCGTTCCGCATCATGGCGATTGAGCCGGAGAGCGATAGTGTACGCTCGTTCTACTTAGAGCCCGCCGATGGCGGTGGGATTGTTCCCCATATCCCCGGCCAGTTTCTGCCGATTGCGGTGACGGTGGCGGGCGAGGTGCTGAAGCGTACCTATACCCTGTCGCACGCCGCCAATGGCCGCTTCTATCGCCTCTCGATCAAGCGCAACGGGCGGGTTTCGACGTGGTTGCACCACCAGATGCGCGTTGGCGATACCTTGGACTGCCTTACCCCGCGTGGGGAGTTCACGCTCGATCTTACCTCGCCGCGCCCGGTTTTGCTGCTGGCGGGCGGCATTGGGATTACGCCGATGCTGGCGATGCTTGATGCGTTGTTAGGGCCGACTGACCGCACCCGCGTGCCGAACCGGAAGGTCTATCTGATCTATGCAGTGCGGCATGGCGGCGAGCACGGGTTTAAACTGGCGCTGGCGGAGTATGGTGCGCGCCATCAAAATTTCACGCTGCACACGCTCTATTCCGTCCCGCGTCCGGAGGATGCAGGCTATGACGGCACGGGCCATGTCAGCGTCGAGGGGCTGCAAAAGCTACTGCCGCTGGACGATTACGACGCCTATCTCTGTGGTCCTCCGGGTTTCATGCAGGCGGCTTATGGGGTGCTCCGCCGCTTGGGCGTGGCCGACGCGCGCATTTTTGCGGAAAGTTTCGGCCCGGCACAGCTCGCGCGCGACCCTGAGTGCCTCACGCCGTCCTCAGGGTCGGTTGCGGCGACCGAGCCTATGCCCGTCATTTTCGCCCGCTCTGGGAAAACCGCCGTCTGGCACCCTGGGGATGGTAGCCTGCTCGATTTCGCCGAAGCCCAGGGGCTAACCCCGCCGTTCGAGTGCCGGTCGGGCACCTGCGGCACCTGCCTGACCCGCGTGATCGATGTGCGGGCGCATCAGTCCGCCGGACCCGCCCGGCAGCAGGGAGATGACCTACGCCTGTGCTCCGCCACCCCCGCCGCCGGAGGATCACTTACCCTTGATCTTTAGGGCGATCCTGGCTCAAGGCTTGATTGCACGCGCGGGATCACTCCACGCCGGTTTATCGGGGGCGAAGCGGGCGCGCAGGTAGCGGGTGAGATCGGCGATTTGTTGCGGGCTGAGGGTATCGCGGAACGCGGGCATCGCCGTTACCTCCGTCGCGCTTTCCCCGTTGGGTAGGCGCGGGCCTTGCGGGGCAGGACGCCCGTGCAGAATCGCCTGAAGCAGATTATCCGGGCGGGGCGCGTGCAGGCTGCTGCTGAGCGCGAGCGAGGCAAGACCGCTCGTATTCGTGTGGCAGGACGCGCAAGCTCCGTCGAACAAGCGCGCGCCTTTCGGGGCGATTTGGGCGGCAGTCAAAGCGGCGGCATCACTGGCGAGGAGCGCTTTTTGCGTGGTGGCCTCGGGATCGTGCGGGGTTTCGTTGAAGCTCGCGAGATACGTCGCCATCGCGCGAATATCGCTGTCGGGCAACGGAGCCATGGACGCGATCACCTGGGCCATTGGCCCGGCGGCAGCGCCATGCTCGGCGGACCAGCCGGTTCTGAGATAGTCGTAGAAGGCGGCTTCCGTCCACCCAACCGGCGCAAGGCTTTTGGCGGTGAGGGCGGGGGCGTGCCAACCTTCCGCTGTGCCGCCCGCAAGATGGTCGGTGCCGCGCATTTCCGCCCCGAAGGCATTGCGCGGGCTATGGCAGGCGCTGCAATGGCCGAGCCCTTCCACCAGTTCCGCGCCGCGCGTCCAGGCGGCGCTGCGGGTAGGTTCCTGCGGGACGGCGGCTTTCGGCAGGAACAGCGCGTTCCACCCGGCCATCAGGGGGCGGAAATTGAAGGGGAAAGCCAAGGTCGTTTGCGGCGAGGGCGTCGCCGAGGCCGGTTGCGCCATCAGATAGGCGTAGAGCGCCTGAAGATCGGCTTCGCTGGCGTTGGTGAAAGATGGATAGGGGTGGGCGGGATACAGGTGATGCCCGTCGCGCGCAATGCCGCGCCGCATCGCCCGCTCGAACGCCGGGTAGGACCATGCGCCGATTCCGGCTTCGGGATCGGGGGTGATGTTGGGGGCATAGACGATACCGAACGGGGTTTCCAGCGCGCGGCCCCCGGCAAAGGCGGTGCCGTCCGCGCCGATATGGCAGATATTGCACGCGCCCACCGCCGCCGCAAGCCGCCCGCGCTCAAGTGTCGCCGCTGAAAAAACGCTGGCATCGGGCCGCTGAATTGGCGCGATGCTGGCCTGCCAGGGCAGAACGGCGGCGGCGGTCGCGACCATTCCCGCGAACACCCCGCCGAGCGGTAAGCGCCAGCGACGCCAGTCTTTCGCGGGAGGAATAGGCGGCGGCGCGTCCGGTGGGGGCAGCGGGTTCAGTGCCGCGCGTATTTTCTCCGGCGTCAACGGTAGCTCGCGAAAGCGCACGCCGGTCGCGTCGAACAGCGCATTGGTGATGGCCGCCGCGCTGGGCACCGACGCGCTTTCCCCCACCCCCAACGGCGGATCGTCCGGGCGGGGCATCATCAGCACGTCGATAGCGGGCACGTCCGCGAAGGTGAGCAGCGGATAGGTTCCCCAATCAAGGCTGGTTACGGCGGTTGGGGAAAACTCCACGACTTCCTTGATCACGCGGCTGGTCGATTGCAGCACATTGCCGTGAATCTGGTGGCGCACGCCCTCGGGGTTGACGATTTGGCCGGAATCTTGGCCTACGGTGACGCGGGTGACGGCAATTTCGCCCGTTCGCTTATTCACCGCGATATCGGCGACCCAGGCGGCCCAGGCGGCGGCGGTGCCGGGGAAGGGGCCGTGGACATAAACGGCATAGGCAAAGCCGCGCCCATAGAGAATATCGCCGTCGCCGCCTAAGGAGCCCGGTTTCGTGTGCGGCACCCAGTTGGCCCGCTCGGCAACCGCGCGCACCAGATCGACCGCGCGGGGATCGGTGAGGTAGCGCAAGCGGTACTCGATGGGGTCAACCTTAGCTGCGGTCGCAAGCTCGTCGATGAAGGATTCATGGGCGAAACTATTCGGCAGGGCCGAGACCCCGCGAAACCAGGAGGCGCGGGCAATCGGCGGCATATCGTGCACGGTGACGCGCAGATTGCCATAGGCGTAGGGGGGCAGGGCGGTGCGGTCGCCCATATCCGCCGTGACCGGCACGGGCGGCACGGCCCCGGTGAGAAGGAGCGCCAGCGTGGTCGAAACATTCGAAGGATAGCGGGTTTCGAAATCATAGCCGATTGGCCCGCCTTCCGAATCGAGCCCGCCGCGCACATCCATCACCTGCGCCGCGCCCTTGGGCTCCCACGCATGTTCTTGCTGGCGGGTGAGTTGCACGCGCACCGGGCGACCCACGGCGCGGGAGAGAAGCGCGGCATCCGCCGTCACATCATCAGCGCAATTGCGCCCGTAGCAGCCAGCGGCCTCAAAACGCTCCACACGGATGCGGTCTTGGGGCAGATCGAGCAGTAAAGCTAGATCGTTTCGAACCTCAAACGGGTTTTGCGTGCCCGACCAAACCGTTAATTCCCCATCCCGATAGTCGGCGACGGCGCAGGACGGGCCGATGGAGGCGTGCATCTGGTACGGCCAGACGTAGGACCGGTCCATCCGCTGCGTCACGCCGTCCAAGGCTAAGGCGATATCGCCTCGGTCGGCCAAGCGGCGGGGTGTCGAGGGATTGGCGCGCAGGGCGGTTACGGGGTCATTGAGGTCCGGCATGGTCGGCGCGGGCCGCCATGATACCGCTAAGCGGTTCATCGCGAGAACAGCATTTTCCTCGCGCTCCGCAACCACCCCAACGAAATCGCCGATCACCACCACCGCGACAAGCCCAGGAACCTCGGCCACCGACGTTTTATCAACAGCAATGAGACTGGTGCCGACGTGGGGGCCGCTGTCGAACCCCGCATAGGGCGGGCGGATAACGCGCCCGTGCAGCATCCCCGGCAGGCGCACGTCATGAACATAGGTCCAAACGCCGGTCGCTTTCGCGGGCAGATCGACGCGCGGCTGTGGCTGGCCGACAATAGTATAGTCGGCCATGGGTTTTAGCGGGGCGTGTGGGTCCAAGTCCAAGCGGGCGCACTGGCCCGCCAGCAGGGCCGAATAGGGGATGAAAAGATTCCGGTCTTGCGTCGATTGAACGACGCCATCGATCACGGTCAGGCCGGCGGTCGGCACGCCGAGGCGCTCGGCGGCAAGACCCAGTAAAAACGCCCGCGCCGTCGCCGCCGCTTGTCGCAACGGAATGGCGCTGACCTGGATCGTCTCGCTGGCAATCGTCGCGCCCTGGTCCGGCCCGATTTGGGTGCTGCCGAGGACCATTTCGACCTGATCGACGCGAATCGATAGTTCCTCCGCCACGATCTGCGCCAGCGCGGTGCGAATGCCGGTACCAAGATCGACGTGGCCGTTAAACGCCGTCGCCTCGCCGCGCGCGTCCAGCGCAAGAAAGGTTTCGCCGTCGCGCAGAACCAGCAGCGTATCAAGCCTATTCATGATTGTGCCGCCGCCCTGACCGCCGCCAGAATTTCCATATGCGCGCCGCAGCGGCAAAGATGATGGCGCAGGGCGGCGCGAATATCGCTCTCCGTGGGGGCGGGGGTATGGTGCAGCAGGGCGACGGTTGCGATAATCATGCCGTTCAGACAATAGCCGCACTGGGTAGCATTCTGGGCGATAAAGGCCGCCTGGACTGGATGAGGGGCTGCCAGCGTTCCCAAACCCTCCAAGGTCACGATCTTTTTATCGCGCACCGCGCCGAGTGGAACCGTGCAAGCGCGGGCGATCTGATCATCCACCAGCACAGCGCACGCCCCGCATTCCCCCAGCCCGCAGCCGTATTTCGGGCCATTGAGAGCAAGATCATTGCGCAGAATATACAGCAGCGGTGTTTCCGGCGCTGCCTGTATGGCAAACGTTTGGCCGTTGACGGTGAGGGGCAGGGACGGCGTGGGCACCTGGGTCACAATGATCGTTGCAGCCGATGAAGAATTGCGGTTCTGGGTAATCTTGGCACGCGCGCGCGCGCCGGAACAGCGGCGTTTACGCCGGTCGGATCGTGCGCCTATAGTGTGAGGATTATGAGCCTCGATCTCGCCTTCTATGCGCTCGCCGTTCCTGGCGTTCTTCTTACCGGAATCAGCAAAGGCGGCCTGTCGGGGCTGGGTGCGCTCACGGTGCCGATGCTGGCCCTCGTGCTGCCGCCGGGGCAAGCGGTGGGGCTGATGCTGCCGATTCTCTGTTTGATGGACCTTTTCGGTCTTTGGGCCTACCGCAAAAGCTGGAGCCGCCAACAGTTGGGCGTGTTGCTGGCGGGGGCGATGGTGGGGATATTTTTCGGCATTCTCGCCTTCGGTCATTTGAACGATTATGCGGTGCGCATCGCCATCGGCGCGAATGCCTTGGTGTTTACCGCCTTGCAATGGGTGCAGCCGCTCTTGAACCGGGGTAAATCCGCCGAACCCGCGCCGCAATCTAACCCGAAAGGCTTTTTCTGGTCGGGTGTCTCGGGTTTTGCCAGCTACATCGCCCACGCGGGCGGCCCGCCGCTGCTGATGTATCTGCTGCCGCAGCGGATGGAAAAAATGCTGCTGGCGGGCACCACGGTCGTCTATTTCGCCATCGTCAACTTCGTGAAACTGGTGCCCTATCTGTGGTTCGGGCAGATTGATGCGACCAACTTCAGCCAAGCGCTGATCTTAGCCCCGCTCGCCCCCTTAGGTATATGGATCGGCTATTGGCTGACCAAGCGGATGGACAGCAAGACCTTCTACAAACTCAGCCACCTCCTGCTGCTCGTCGCCGGGCTGAAGCTGACCTATGACGGTTTGCGCGGTTTGGGCGTGTTTTAGGCGGACAAAGTCCGTCTCACACACTCCCGTCAGTCGGATGAGTTTATGCCCTCAACCAGGATCGAGTTGCCAGCGTTTCGGCGAGGTGGTGAACGAAAGACTCGGTCCGGGCCGCCCGCACTGAACGCGGGTTCAGAAGAGCGATAACATCGGCATCGGGCAGCCCCCATTGGTCCAGAACCGAGATAAGGCGCCCCTCACGCAGATCTGCCGCGACACTCCATTCCGAGCGCTCGACAATCCCCATTCCCGCGAGCACCCAGGCGCGGATAACCTCGCCATCATTACTGGCGAAAGCCGGATGGATGCGGATGGTTTCCTTCTCTCCACTTGGCCCCGTGAGCGACCAAAGGGTGACATCGGCCTGATCCTCGCGTACCACGCCACAGCGATGATTTCGGAGATCGGAAGGCCGTTCTGGAAACCCGTGACGGTCCCCATAATCGGGGGCCGCGCAGAGCAAGCGACGGTTCGTGGCCAGTTTACGTTGTAGGATATCGAGATCTGGCAACCGCCCGACATGAATAAGCACATCCCAGCCGTCGATCCGCATGGTCCCGCGCGGGTCATCGGTCAAGATCAGGCTCGGTGTGACTTCCGGATGTTGCAGGGCGAAGGATGCCATCGGCGGGGCCACATGCACCCGCCCGAAACCGAAGGGGGCGATCACCCGCAACGGACCGGAGACGACGCTACGCCGTTCGGCCAGAACATCCGTCAATTCATCGAGATCGGAAAGGATGACGGCTCCACGGGAGGCGAGCAACTCCCCCTCCGCCGTCAGATGCAATCCACCCACACCGCGTTCGACCAGACGCAGACCCAGCCGGTTTTCGATCTGGGCGAGCCGCTGGGACACGGCTGGCGGCGTGACATCAAGCGCGCGGGCGGCAGCGGCTAGGGATCGAGCCTTCGAGATGGCGTACAGAAAGCGGAGATCGGTTATGGCAAGCATTAAGTCTAGCTTAATATCTATATCAGTTTCTGTGAATATCTACTTTCTGCCAGGAGGGCTATTCTCGGCATGATCTCGAACCCCGAGGAGCATGCCATGCCAGCCCCTTCCCGCCTTGCCGCCCTTCCAACCCCCTGTCTGCTGTTGGACGAGGCAAAGATGACGCGCAACATTGACCGACTCGCTCAGCACGCCCGAAGCCTTGGCGTCGCCTTGCGGCCGCACCTGAAGACCGCGAAATCGGTGGATGTCGCACGCCGCCAACTGACCGGCAGCACTGGTCCCGCTACCGTTTCTACCCTGGCCGAGGCAGAAGCCTTCTTCGCAGCCGGTGTACGCGATATTCTCTATGGCGTGGGCATCGCGCCCCAAAAGCTAGATCGAGTGCTCGCGCTGCGGGCGAAGGGTTGCGATCTGTGCGTGATTCTCGATTCGGTCGGTCAGGCAGAGGCCGTGGCCGCTGCCGCGCGCACGGCAGATCATGCCATTCCCGTACTGATCGAGATCGATAGCGATAATCATCGCGGCGGGCTGAGGGCGGACGATCCTACCCTGATTGCCGTAGGCCGGATCGTTCACGAAGGCGGTGCGGAATTGCGCGGTGTCATGACCCACGCTGGTGAAAGTTACACGATTGTTGGGAACGAGGCGCACGCCGCCTTCGCTGAGCAGGAGCGCGCCGCTGCCGTCGCTGCCGCCGAGACCCTGCGCATAGCGGGGCTGCCTTGCCGGGTGGTGAGTGTGGGCTCGACCCCTACGGCCCACGCGGCCCGTGACCTGACCGGCGTTACGGAACTGCGGGCGGGCGTCTATGTCTTTTTTGATTTGGTAATGGCAGGCATCGGTGTCTGCCGCCCGGACGATATTGCTCTGTCAGTTCTGACAACTGTGATTGGGCACCAGTCGGCACGCGGCTGGGTTTTGATCGACGCCGGATGGATGGCCATGTCGCGCGACCGGGGCACAGCTTCGCAGGCGGTAGACCAAGGCTATGGCATCGTCTGTGACGAGGCGGGAAAAATCCTGCCCGATCTGATCGTGACGTCGGTGAATCAGGAGCATGGCGTCATCT
>NZ_JBILQX010000050.1:0-21793 GCF_044372965.1 Elstera sp.
GGCTGCGAGCGATGAAGGAGGATACCCGTGTTCGAGCGCCTGAGCGTGCTGATTATCGAAGACAGCCCCTTTTTCCGAGGGATGCTGGCAGAGATTCTGCGCGCGCTCAAAGTGGGCCGGATCGTGGTGATGGAAGAGGGTGGGGCTGCGATTACGCACCTGCGCTCCATCGGCAAAAACGCCGCCGCCGCCCAAGCGCTCGTGCCCGATCTCATCATCTGCGATTACCTCATGTCGCCGATCAATGGGGCGATGGTGCTGCGCTGGGTGCGCCAGAGCGAAGATTCGCCGGATCGTTTTATTCCGTTCGTGATGATCTCCGGGGCGGCGGACGGCGATAAGGTGCGCGAAGTGCGCGATTTGGGCGTCACCGAGTTTCTCGCCAAACCGTTTTCGGTGAAAGCCGTCGCCAATCATTTGATTGCGGCGATTGATGGGCCGCGCCCGTTTATCTACACACGCGACTATTTCGGCCCAGACCGGCGGCGGCAGGTGCGGCCCTATAATGACGTCGATAGGCGCATTGCGACCGAAAAAGACCTAGAAATTCTCTACAGTGGCTCCCGCCTGCGCTCGGTCAACCCGAACGCGAAAGCTTTCGTGTTCAAACTGCCGAACCGCCTGCGCGAGAAAATTGCCGGGATCGGACGCGGCCCGCTGGTGATCGACCCGAGCCTGCTGCAACAGGCCGAACAGCAGCTCGACCGAATGGAAGAAGATTATTCGGATTGGGTGCGCGGCTCGATCCAACAGCTTTACGAAGCCCATCGGGCGGGCAAAGCGCTGGACCCGCGCAAACGGCTCATTCCGATCCAGACCATCAATAAGATCGCCCATGATCTGCGCGGCCAAGGCTCCACCTTCGGCTATCCGCTGATTACCGTTTTCGGGCGCTCGCTTTACGAATGCACGTTGGATATCTCGGAAGCGAGCGACCAGCTTTTCGAGTTCATCCGCACCCATATCGACGGGATCAATGCCGTGATCCGCGAGAAGATTAAGGGTGAGGGCGGACAGATGGGTAAGGATCTCATCACCAGCCTGGAGCGCGCGCGCGACCGGCTGATGGTGGCGCACTAGAGCAAATCCCGAGCAGGTGGCACACCTGCGACGACGCATTTGCGTAACAAAACAAAGGCTCTAAACCGCGCGCAGCCGCCCCAGCGCGGCGCGCAACGCCCCCGCCAGCCGCTCGCGTTCCGATGGCGGCAGAAAACTTCCCACAACCACCGCGCGCCCGTGGCTCCACAGCCGCAGCGGGGTTGATGGCCCGGCAGGCTCCTCCAACTCCACCCGCAGCCAATGGGGGCGCAGCGCCTCGGTATCGCCCCGGCCTTTGGGGTCGATGCGCTGGATGGTGAGCCATTCGGGCGTAAGGCGCAGTTTCTCGCAGCGCCGCGCCGCCCGGTACGAGGCGCGAAACGCCCAATAGATCAGCAGAATATCGGCCCCCATGAAGCCGATCACCGGCCAGGCTCCTGCGACGAAAACCGCGCCGCCCGCAATCGCACTCACCCCGATCACCGCCGCCATCATGACCCGAAAGCCTTTCATCGAGAGCGAGCGATGCGGGCGCAACTCGGCATCGAACACCACGGGTCCGGGATCGGAGAGATCATAAGGGGCAAGGCTTGCGTTGGTCACGATGCCCTTGATCTTGCGCCGCGCCCAGGCAAAGTCAACGCTTCCGCTGCCGCCCGAGGATCGCATGGTCGCCCCCGAACACCCCGCTTCTAAAAAAATGAGCAAAACCGCTATCGAAGGGTTCTTCGCCACGCTGTCGGCGGCCAACCCGGAGCCCAAGACCGAGCTTGAGTTTTCGAGCGCCTTCACGCTTCTCGTCGCCGTCGTGCTGTCGGCCCAGGCAACCGATGTCTCGGTGAACAAAGCCACGCGCGGCCTCTTTGCCGCCGCCGATACGCCTGCCGCCATGGTGGCCTTGGGGGAAGAGGGGATTCGGGAGCACATCAAAACCATCGGCCTGTTCAACGCTAAGGCCAAGAATGTGCTCGCCCTCAGCCAGCAACTGCTTGTGCTGCACGGCGGCGCGGTTCCCGGCACCCGCGACGCCTTGGAAGCCCTGCCCGGCGTGGGGCGGAAGACTGCGAATGTGGTGCTAAACGTCTTCTTCGGGCAACCGACCATGGCGGTGGACACGCATATTTTCCGCCTCGGCAATCGCACGGGCCTTGCCCCCGGCGCGACCCCGCTGGCGGTGGAAGAGGGTTTGCTGAAACGCATCCCGAAGCACTGGCTTCTGCACGCGCATCATTGGCTCATTCTGCACGGGCGCTATATCTGCAAAGCCCGCAAACCAGAGTGCTTCCGCTGCCCCGTGGCCGAATTTTGTACTTATCCCGAGAAGACGCACTCTTGATGAACCGCGCCCCAAGTGCCATGTAGGAAGCGTTACCCACTGCCGTCCAATGCCGTTTCGGGTTGGAGGGCGAACACCCGCTCGCTTTATCTGAAGGAGAAGGGATTTCATGACCCGCGTTTCGGTGCTCAACTCGCCGTTTCTCTTGGGGTTCGAACACGTCGAGCGCACGCTCGACCGGATCGCCAAGGGGGCCAATGAGGGCTATCCGCCCTATAATATCGAACAAACCGGCCAGGATCGGCTGCGCATTACCTTGGCCGTCGCCGGGTTTCGCCGCGAAGATATGTCGATTCAGATCGAGAATAATCAACTCGTCATTCGGGGCCGTCAGCAGGATGATTCGGATCGCATTTTTTTGCACCGAGGCATCGCCGCGCGGCAGTTCCAGCGCACCTTCGTGCTCGTCGAGGGTATTGAGGTCGTCGGGGCCGAGATCGACAATGGCTTGCTGAACATCGATTTGCACCGGCCTATGCCGGAAGTGACGGTGCGCACGGTGGAGATCAAAACCCCGCCGAAAGCCAAACCGAAGACTCCCACCTTGGATGTCGCGCCGGAATAAGGCTTTTGTCACGCCGCCAGTAATCTCTCTTTAAGAATTTCCCCGTCACAGTAACCTTGCGCGTGGGACAAATCCCCCCGCGCCGGTGATACTGGACCCGTGCCGCGTTCCCCCCAAGCCGGGCTATAAGCAGGTTTCGGCGGAAGCCCAGAGAAGAAAGGACGACGCTATGTTGTTCGTACAACGCCCCACCAGTTTCACCCCCAGCGATTTTGCCGCGCTCGGATCCGGCGGGATCGCTTATGTGAAGCCCGTCATTCATGAAGGCCAGCCGGCCTATGGCATTTTCGGGGCCGATGGCACCGCGATGGCAGTGGCCACAAGCCGCGATCTGGCCTTAGCCGCGATTAAGCAGAATGATCTGGAGCCGCTCGACGCCCATTGAGCGCTGCCGCGCGCGCAATTTCATTCAAGACCCTCCCCGCCCCATCCCCTAGCCTAGCGTCCACGTGCCGATCCGGTCGATCGGCCTAGTGAGGTTAGGGGATAAAGGTGTCTTCGTTACATCTCGGCTTTAGGGCTGGATTTTTGGCCTGCCTGCCGCTCGCGTTCAGTGTTGTGATTTTCGGGCTCGTCTATGGGCTGCTCGCGGCTGGTAAAGGCTTGAGCGTGGCCGAAACCGTGTTGATGAGCCTGATCGTTTTTGCGGGCTCCAGCCAATTGCTCGCATTAGAACTCTGGACCCAGCCGCCCGCCGTTGCCGTTTTGGCGCTGGCTGTTCTCATTCTCAACCTGCGCTATCTTCTGCAAACTGCGGCCCTAAAAGATTTGCTGCTGCCGCTGGGGTTGCCGCGCGCGCTCGCGGCTTCGGCCTTCAATGCCGATGAAAATTGGGCCGTGACGATCCAAGCCTTGCGCGGACCACAGGCGACCTTGGTCACGGCCAGCTACTATATGGGCTCGGCCATGTGCCTTTATAGCTTCTGGGCGGTGAGCGGGGGGATCGGCTGGTTCGCGGGTGGCCTTGTGCCCGATCCGCAAGCCTTGGGCCTTGGGATCGTCGGCACCGCCGTTTTCGTTTCCTTGCTGCATGGGCTTTACCGCAGCCCCGCCGATTTTCTGCCGTGGGGGGCTGCTGCTGCCAGCGCGGGGATTGCCAGCCTCACGCTGCCGGGGGCTTGGTACATTTTGATCGGCGGGCTGACCGGGGCATTTGCAGGCGCGGTCCGGGATAGCCTCAAGGCACGCACAGGAGCCGTCGCATGAACTTTCCGACCTTAGCGGAAATGCTCCGCGTCGATACCGCCACCCTGATCGCGTTTCTAGCCATGGGAGGCGCCACTTTTGCCGTGCGCGCGGGCGGGATTCTGATGGTGCGCTTCCTGCGCCCAACGCCGTTTCTCGACGCCTTCCTGCACCATCTGCCGGGCGCGATGTTCGCTGCCCTCGTGGTGCCCGCCCTGCTGAAGGGGGGACTGCCCGAATGGGCCGGAGCCGCCGCCGCCTATCTTGGCATGCGTCTAACAGGGCAATTAGCCGTCGCTTTAGCGCTTGCCGTGGCGGCCACGGTTAGTCTTAAACTCTTGGGGTTATAGTATGAGGAAACGACCATGTATGTCCCGCCCGCTTTCGCCGAAACCGATCTGACCGCGCTGCACGCCTTCATCGCCGCGCACCCGTTTGCGCTGCTCATCACGGCGGATCCGGCGGGCGGCGCTCCCTTGGCGACACCGCTGCCGTTGATCGTGGTGCCGGAAGAAGGCGCGAACGGCACGCTCTACGGCCATTTCGCCAAACCCAACCCGCACGGAAACGCGGTGTTCACCGCGCCGTCGCGGGCGGTCTTCCAGGGGCCCGACGCTTATATTTCTCCCGGCTGGTATCCCAGCAAACAGGCCCACGGCAAAGCCGTGCCAACGTGGAATTATAGCGTCGTCGATTGCGTCGGCCAGGCCGAGCCGATCACCGAGCCCGACGCGATGCGCGCACTCTTAAGCCAACTCACGGCAAAATTCGAAGGCCATCGGGCCGAACCTTGGTCGCTCTCAGACGCGCCCGAAAGCTACATCGCCGCCATGCTGAAGGGTATCACCGCCTTCAAGCTGCCGATCACGGCGATCACCGGCAAACGCAAACTCTCGCAAAACCGCCCCGCCGAGGATATCGACGGCGTGATCGCGGGCCTACGCGGCGAAACCGATCCCAAAGCCTACGCGGTGGCCGAGGCGATGGCCAATAGGCCCTAGATCATTTGATCGATAGGCCGTTTACGCGGAAAAAGTTAAATTCCGCGCATGCGGCTGCTTTTGATTGATGATCATACCTTGTTTCGCGCTGGGCTGCGCTGCCTGCGCGATGCGCCACAATGGGTGAGGGTTTCGACGAGCAAGCTGCGGGCAAGGCCGGGTTTCAGCGCGAGACCCACCGTTTCCACCGGCAGCGCGCCGAAGACCCAGGACACGACGAGACTTTCGGGCACACGCATTGCAAGCACGAACAGCACACCAATCCCCGCCAGCAGAATCCCGGCATCGACGGCGGCGCGCAGTCTCAGGCGCGGCCAGGCGAGCGGCATCAGCAGCAGCGGCGCGCCATAAAGGCCCGCATCGTCCAACAAATTTTGCGGCTCTCTTGCGACGCTGAACGCATTTTCCGGCAGGCGGTCGCCGAAGAGGAGGAGGGCGCGGGCGGTATCGTCTTAGCGGGAAATCCAGCACAGCCCCTGGCATTCGGAACGCTGGTGGTAGAGGGCCAGCGCCCAGTGGCGGGTTTGGGGGTAGCAGTCGGCTTCGGTATCGATCAACTGCTTCCGCATTAGCCCGAGTTTACGAAGCGCGACTGCGGAAAGATCAATCAGGGTCAAATCGGTCTGTGCTGTTATTCTCGACGCGCAGCGCGCTTCTAGCCGACGCTTGGCAATGGTTTGAAGCCCCGGCGCGAAGGGAACATCGTGAAAAACGGTTTCCATCGCGGCACACTCAAACGTCTCACCGCCATAGAGCGTTGGGATAATGGTGCCACCCGCCGCGCGCAGTGGGCTGAAGCGGGCCGAACCGTGCGGGCTTTCATTGAACTCGGCTGCACCATATTGCGCCGCATGAATCCTGTGGAACACACGGCCCGCAGACCAGCAATAGTGCGTAACCGCCGTTTGCTCCGGTGGCTTGGGGAGGGTTTGCGAGAACGGCATTCCCCTCAACCCGGCAGAACGCCCGCTGCCTCTGCCTCTGCCTCTGCCTCTGCCAGCACCTCATCTGGAGCGGTTTTCAGCACGTCCTGCGGGCGCTGACCGCCGAGGTAGCTATTGACCGAAGCGAACCAGAGCGCCAACCCCCAGTCGCGCCGCACCCCGGCCAGACGAGCCAGGATCGGGGCCAACGCCTTCAAAGGCCGATAGCCCCGGTCGGGGTCGAGACCATAGTGGGGGAAATAATCGAGGCCATTGTTCTGGATGGCAAAAATCGCCCCTTGCCGCTTCCAACGGTTCGGCTGAGCGCTGGGGTTGATCGGGCTGAACCCGGCAAGTGCGCTGATTTGCGCCGCCGTCAACCACTCGGCGCTTGCGAGAACCGCCGCCCGCGCCGTCGCCTGATGCTAGGCCTCCAACGCGACGACCGAAGCCGGGGGAAAGGCGGGGGTTTTAGGTTTTCTGGCCCGTCCGTCCTCGGCCATAATCGGCACGATCACGACCTGCCGTGCCGTAACGCCGCGCAAAAATTCGTGCGCCTCGGCAGGCGTTCCCATCCACGCACTTGTGCTGCCGGATTTATAGCGATTGCCTGCCCCGTGCCGCCATAGAGCGCCCTCGCGGATTGGTTATATCGGTTATGACTTTGTGTCATAATTGATCTAACCAATCTAGCCCCGCCCCAAGGTTCACCCCAGGGCGGGGTTTCTTGCTTTACGCCGTGCCTGCCGCTTCCTGTTCGGCCTGGGCCGCAGCCATGCGGCGGCGGAAGAGGTCGAGGAAGTCGATGGGTTGGACCATCAGCGGCGGGAAGCCGCCGTCGCGCACGGCATTCGCCACAATGCTGCGGGCGAAGGGGAATAGCAGGCGCGGCACTTCGATCAGCAGCACCGGCTGCAAATGCTCTTCCGGCACATTCAGGGTCACGACGCCCGCATAGGCGCATTCCACCAGAAAGGCCACATCGTCGGCGTGCTTGGCGCTGGCGTTGATGCTCAGCAGCACTTCGAAGAGCTGCGGGCCAAGCTGGCGCGCGCCCACATCGACGCGCAGTTCCACGTCCGGCGATTCCTGCTGCACCAAGCTTGCGGGCGCATTCGGGTTTTCGAAGGACAGATCCTTCACATATTGAACATTAATCGTAATCGGCGGGGCGTCATTCGCGTCGCCGCCTTGACCATTGGTCTGATTTTCGTCGCTCATCTTTGTATCCTATAGAATTAGGTCGCCCGAATTACGTCGCCCTGGGCAGAGCGCAAAGCTCCCCTAGCACGGCTCAGGTTGCGTGTACAACCGTGGCGGCGCTGGGGTTAGCGGGAACTTTCACGACCGAGCAATTGCCGACCGGCAAGCCCGTGACCGCCTGAATGAAGCCCCAGTGCGAGACGATCAACAACCCGTCGCGCGCCGCGTGCTGGGCAATTTCGGTCAGGAAGCGGTTCGCGCGGAGGTGCAACGCGCTGACCGGCTCCTCATGATCGGGCCACCATTGGGGTTCGAGGTGATCGAAGCTGAGGTGCGGAAAGCTCTCGCGCAGCACATGGGGCGCACTACCGTAGTCGCAAAAGTAAGCCGCGCGCTCGCCCACAATCGGCGTGACGGTGTGAATCCGCCCGCCCAAATGCTCGGCGATGATCTCGGCGGTTTGCAATGCGCGGCGGTAGGGGCTCGACCAGATTTCGCGCACGCTGTCGTGAGCGGCAATGACTTTGGCGGCGACACGGGCTTGCGCCCGGCCTTCGTCGGTCAAATCGGGATCGCGGATACCCGGATCGCGGCGCGTCCGATTGAAATGCGCGTTGAACTCCGACTGTCCGTGACGGACCATCAACATGATGAAAGCGGCTCCCAGATAATTCTCGTGAGCTTAGAATAGGGTGCCCGAGGCGCAAGGGCTAGTCGCAGCGGCCCAAAAACCGCAAGATTCTGCGTTACGCCTGCGCCGGGCCGCTTGCCCTTTTTGGGGCGCGGCCCTATGTAGAGAAGGTAAATTTTCAACTCAACTCTTGGAATCGAGGGTGCCCGTGCTGGAATCCATCGTTCTATTTGCGGTGATCGCCGCGTTTCTGCTCTACCGCCTGCTGTCCGTGCTTGGCCAGCGCACGGGGGAGGAACGTCAGCAGCCGAACCCGCTGGAACGCAGTGCGGAGCCCGTGCGCCCCGATCAAGGCCCCGTGCCCGGCAAAATTTTGCCCTTCCCTATCCCCAGCCAGCGCGCCGAACCCCGCCCGGTCGATGAGCCGCGCTCCTTGGCCGAAGGGATCGAGGAGTTGGGCCAGTTCGATCCGAATTTCGAGGAAGTCGGCTTCGTCGGCGGTGCGCGCGCGGCCTATGAGATGATCGTGAAAGCCTATGCCGAGGGCGATACCGGCACCCTGCGCCCGCTGCTGACCGATAGTGTGTTCGGCGATTTCAATACCGCCATCCAACAGCGCGGCGGGCCGGAGCCGGTCGCCCTCGTGCGTATCGTTGCCGCCGACCTTGCCGACGTGCGGATGGACGGGCCGATTGCCCTCGTTACCGTGCGGTTTGCCGCCGAACAGGCGGACGGTGGTGAAATCACCGATCTTTGGACCTTCCGCCGCGATGTGCGCAGCAAGGATCCGAACTGGCTGCTGAGCCAAACCCGAGCGGGCGGCGCGTAAGCCTCGTTTCTCGTGTCCGGCAGCCGCAGACGGGGCGGCACGCTGGGATAATCTCCTAAACCCGTCGGTTGATGGTCTAATGGCTTTTTTTTCGGTTCAAGCGTTTTCTAAAGGGCTGCGGCCCCTCTGCGCCAGTGCGCTCTTACTGCTGGCAGCCTGCGGGGAGATGAGTGCGAGCCGCCCCACGCCGGGAACCGCCGAAACTCTACCACCCGATCAAGTTGCACTAAAACCCGCGAAATTCACCGATCTGACCGATTGGGCGCAGGATGATCTGCTGGCCGCCAAACCCGCGCTCACCCGCAGTTGCGACCGGCTGACCGTCCAGGACGATAGCCGTCCGGTCGGCCCCGCGGGCCAAGGCGGTAAGGTGGCCGATTGGCGCGCCGGCTGCGGCGCAATTGAAAAAGCCAGCACCGCCCCCGCGCTGCGCCAAGCGCTCGAGACCTATTTTCAGCCCTTCGAAGTCAGCGGGCGCGACGGACGCCAGGGGCTCTTCACCGGCTATTACGAAGCCGAGTTGCGGGGCGCGCGCCGCCCCGGCGGGGCTTTCCAAACCCCGCTCTACCGCCGCCCGGAAGATCTCATCACGGTTGAGCTTGCCGATTGGCGCGCGGATTGGCGTGGCCAGCGTATCGCGGGCCGGGTCGTTGAAGGCCGCCTGCGCCCCTATGCCGACCGCAAAGCGATTGAGGGCGGCAGTTTGCGCGGGCGCGGGCTCGAACTCGTGTGGGTCGATGACCCCATCGATGCGTTCTTTTTGCAAATCCAGGGCTCGGGCCGCGTCATTCTCCCCGATGGGCAGGTGATGCGCGTTGGCTTTGCCGCCCAAAACGGCCAAGCCTATGTGCCGATTGGGCGCGTGCTGGCCGATAAAGGGGCCATTCCCCGCGATGAAGTGTCGATGCAGACGATCCGCGCCTGGTTGAACGCCAACCCCAAGGGCGCGGCAGAAGTGATGAACGCCAACCCCTCCTTCGTCTTCTTCCGGGAGCTTTCCGGCGAGGGGCCGCTGGGGGCGCAGGGCGTTGCGCTGACGCCGGGCCGGTCCTTGGCGGTTGACCCGAGCTTCATGGCACTCGGCGCACCGGTTTGGCTGGAGTTGGAAGACGTACCCGGCGAGGGCACCAAAACCGGCCCCTTACGCCGCCTCGTCGTGGCACAGGATACCGGCGGCGCGATTCGCGGCCCCGTGCGCGGCGATTTGTTTTGGGGCTATGGCGATGTCGCCGCCGACCGGGCGGGGCGGATGAAAGCCAAGGGCCGTTACTTCCTGCTGCTGCCGCGCACCACCGCCCCCGTGGGGTAGGGGATTAGAGCAAATCCCGAGCGGGTGCCCGATGCGCTTTGCGCGTCAAACGCGCTGGCACCCGCGACTAGCCTTTGCTAAACAAAACGCTCTAAATCCCCGCGCCGCCGCTCCAAACCTGATCGTCGCGATGCGGGGCGAGTTCTTCGGATAAACCGCGCGTCATGACGACCATCACGTCCGGCGCGGAGCGGTTGACGCCGAACACCGCGCGCGGAAAATCGAGCGGCTTCTGTCGCGCCCAGATCGATTCGTGCTGATCGGGGGGGAGAATCTCGACCGGGGAGCCAACCGCGATCCAATAATTCGGCACGACGGCAAACTCGTGCAAGGCCGAGCCCAAATGCACGATTCCGCCGACGCGGATCTCGCAGCGCCGCCCTAAATGCGCTTCCGGAAAAATCACCGCGCCCGTGGCGATATAGCACTCATCGCCTATCGTTGCGCCTGTGATATGGACCTGCGGGCCGATCAAACAATTGTTTCCAATGGTACAATTATGCCGCCGCGTTCCCCGAATGACGGCGTTTTGGTACACAATCGATTCAGTGCCGATCGACACCCGACCGCCGCTTTCGCCGATTACCCGCGCGCCGTGCAGAACCCGCGCCCCCGGCCCGATTGTGACGGCCCCGCACAGGGTTGCGTCGGGGGCAACCCAGGCGCTGGGGTCGATCTGCGGGGTCTGGCCTTGATGGGTGATGATCATGGCGCGTCTCCTCATGGTTAGGAGCGGGTTAGGCGGGCACCACGCGTTTTGCGTAAGTTTCCCGCAGGAACTCGACTATTTCGACCGTGGCTTGTAGACTGCGTCCATTGAGATGCGGCTTGGCCGCAATCTCTAGAACCTCTGCGACCGCCGCCCCCAAGGCTTGCTTGGTCGCAAGCTCGCGCCCCGGCATCAGGCGAATTTCGGCATGGAGCATGGTTTCGGCTCCATCACCGAGATTAATGTGATCCGCACGCGCGTCGCGCACCAGGGTTTTGCAATCGGCGTGTTTTGCGCCCGCAATTGCTACCACCGTGTCGTGGATCGCGTTCAGCATCGGCGGAAGATCGAGGGCCGCCAGAAGCGACGGCGACCCTTCAAGACGAATTTGCGGCATAACGGCTCCAAACGATTGCACCTGTATCGCTTTACGCTAGCCTAATCCGCGATGGGTTACTACGGCCCACCGCCCTTGCCGGGCGGCGCAAATCCCGCCCTGTCATGGCCTCTTCGCTTGCATTTTACCCGCATCTGACCAACCATCCGCCGACTGTAAAACTCAATGGTTCTGGGCAACGGGAGATAAAGATGGCCGACGGTAAATATCGTCTGATTACCCGCAGTGACTTCGACGGGCTGGTCTGCGGCGCATTGCTGAAGGAACTCGATCTGATCGACGATGTTCTGTTTGCCCACCCGAAGGATATGCAAGACGGCAAAGTGCCGGTAACGGACCGGGATATTATCTGCAACCTGCCCCATGTGCCGGGGGCGGGCCTGACCTTCGATCATCATTCGTCCGAACTGGAGCGCAAGGGCGAGCAGGCCGGGGTTGTGATCGATGCCGACGCGCCGTCGGCCGCGCGGGTGGTGTGGCGGCACTATGGCGGGGCCGATCATTTCCCCGAGAGCCTCGATGAAATGATGTTCGCCGTCGACCGGGCCGATAGCGCCGATTGGACCTTGGATGAAGTGCTGGACGCCGAAAGCTGGACCCTGCTGTCCTTCATGATGGACAGCCGCACGGGCCTTGGCCGTTTCCGCGATTTCCGCATCTCCAATTACCAGCTTATGATGAAGCTGATGGAAATGCTGCGCACCGGCGAGATCGAACCGATCATGGCCGACCCGGACGTGCAAGAGCGCGTCGCCATGTACCAATCCCAGCAGACGCAGTTCAAGCAGCAGTTGGAGCGCATCGGTCGCATCGAAGGCAATGTGGTTGTGCTGGACCTGCGCGAGGAAGACCAGATTTTCGCGGGCAATCGCTTCCTCGTTTATGCGATGTACCCGTCGTCGCTGATTTCCATGCATGTGATGTGGGGCCGCGAAAAGCAGAATGTGGTGCTGGCCTGCGGCAAATCGATCTTCGACCGCACCTCAACGGTCAATATCGGCTCGCTAATGCTGCGCTACGGCGGCGGCGGCCATTCGGCGGCGGGCACCTGCCAGGTTGCCCCCGATCAGGTGGAGACCGTGATCGCCGAACTGCTGCCCGACATGCAGGCGTGTGAAGACGACGAAGGGTAAAACCTGACTCAAAACAACGCTTTTCGCTTGACGCTTCAGGCGGCGCTGCCTATACACGCCGTCTCTCAGACCGTTCCGGGAGCTTTTGGGCCTCTGGAGCAGTCGTTCAGGATTAACCGTTACACATAGGGGATACGGTCATGGCGAGACGGTGCGCCGTCACCGGCAAAGGTGTGCTCACTGGCAATAATGTCAGCCACGCCAACAATAAGTCGCGTCGGCGTTACCTGCCGAACCTCCAGGTTGCCTCGCTGACCAGCGATAGCCTGGGCCGGGTGGTGCGTCTGCGCCTGTCGACCAATGCCATCCGCTCGATTGAGCACGCAGGCGGCCTGGACGCCTTTCTCGGTAAGGCCCGCTCGTCGGAACTCACCGGCGATGTGCTGCGCTTGAAGAAGCAGATCGACAAGGCGACCGCCGCTAAGGCTGCTGCCTAAGCGAACGAT
Source organism: Elstera sp. (assembly GCF_044372965.1). Taxonomy (NCBI): domain Bacteria; kingdom Pseudomonadati; phylum Pseudomonadota; class Alphaproteobacteria; order Rhodospirillales; family Rhodospirillaceae; genus Elstera; species Elstera sp. Next base: position 12,709 of record NZ_JBILQX010000050.1, read on the forward strand.
CAGCCTCGGCTGTTGAAAAAAACCCCGCAGGGATTGCCCGGCGGGGTTTTTTGTTGCGCCTTAACTGGCGTCGCTGGGAACAGGCGGTTAAGATACGGCAGCTATTGTTCATAAAGGGGGGAAGGCGTGGCCAACGCTTCAGCACAGTCCGAAACCGATCCACGCGAGCTTGAGTTTCCGAACCTGCGCGTGCTGAAGCACCCGCTGATCCAGCATAAGCTTTCCCACATGCGCGATGCCGCCACCTCGACGGTGCGGTTCCGGCAGTTGCTGCACGAAATCTCGCTACTGATGGGCTATGAGATCACCCGCGACCTGCCGCTGACGCTGGAGCGCATCACCACGCCGCTGGAAGACATGGATGCGCCGGTGATCGCGGGCAAGAAGGTGGCGGTGGTCTCGATCTTGCGCGCCGGCCTCGGCATGGTCGAAGGGCTGCTGGACCTGGTGCCCTCGGCCCGGCAAGGGCATATCGGCCTCTACCGCGATCCCGAAACCAAGACGCCGGTGGAATATCTCATCCGCCTGCCCCGCCCCGAGGGGCGCCTGTTCATTCTGGCCGATCCGATGCTGGCAACGGGCAATTCCGCCGTTCACGCCGTCGATGTGCTGCTGAAGAATAATGTGCCGCGCGAGAATATCCGCTTCATGGCGCTGGTCGCCGTGCCGGAAGGAATGCGAGTGTTCAACGCGCGCTTCCCCGACGTGCCGGTGTATGCCGCCGCCCTCGATAGCCATTTGAACGAGCACGCCTATATCGTCCCCGGCCTTGGTGATGCGGGCGACCGGCTGTTCGGCACGAAAGAGCATTGAGCGACGCGGGGCCGCTTTTAGAAAAGCAGCCCCGCGTCCTGAGTTACGCCGCCATCGGGGGGGCCAGGAAACAGATAGGCGAATAAATAGGCGCGGATTAACGCGGGTTCGATGGCCGTGACGATGATAGACGCCCATTGCTCAACCTGGGCTGCGGCCACCGGATTGGCGGGAACTAAGGGATGGGCCGGGAAAACGCGGTCCAGATACCGGGCAATCGCCATTTCGACAAAAGCGCCACTCCTTTTTTAAATCGGCTGGGGAATCGCCCGGCCGTTGCCTTGGGTGAGCGCCCGGAAGCGCCACACCATCAGCAGCGACACGGTGGCAAGGCCGATGGCAAGGCCGATCCAAACACCGATGCCCTTCCAATCGAACACAAACCCCAGCACATAGCTGGTGGTGAGCCCGACGCCCCAATAGCCGAACACGGCGAACATCATCGGCACGCGCGTATCCGACAGGCCGCGCAGGCTGGCCGTGCCGATCACCTGCATGCCGTCAAACAGTTGAAACAGCGCCGCCACTGCCAGATAGGTCACAGCCAACTCCAGCACGGCCACATTCGCCGCCGCCTCGGCGTCCAAGAACTGCCGCGCCAGCGGATAGGGGACGAGCCAAAGCACAATCGCTGCCGAGCCCATGACCGCAAGGCCCATGCCCTGCGCCACCCAGCCCGCTTGCGCCGCCGCCCTCGGCTCACCGCGCCCGACCGCCGCCGCAATCCGCACGGTGGCGGCCTGCGAGATGCCCCAGGGCACCATGAAAGTCAGCGAGGCGATGAGAATAGCGATTTGATGGGCGGCGAGCGCGTCGGTCCCCAGCCACCCCATCATGAGCCCGGCGATAGCGAATAGCCCGACTTCCATCACCATCGTAATCGAGATCGGCAGACCGAGCGTCAGCATCCGCCGCCACAGCGCGGCCTCGGGACGCCAGGAGCCCCCCGCCCGCCAAAGGGCAGCAAAGGGGGCTTGCATAACGATATAGGCCAGCATCGCCCCCACCATTAGCCAGCAGCCCGCCGCCGTGGCAATGCCCGCGCCGATCAGGCCGAACGCCGGAATCCAAGGCAGGCCAATGCTCTGCCCGCCGAAAACCAGCAGCAGATCGAGCCCCGCATTCAGGACGAAGGCCCCCATCGTAAACGCCAAGGACAGGTTAGCCTTCTGGTAAGTGACGAGCAGATTGCGCACCACCGTCATCAGCAGCAGCGGCGGGATTGACCAGCGCAGCGCATCAAGATAATGGCTCGCCTCCCGCGCCAAATCTGGCGCTTGCCCCAACCACAGCAGCAGGGTTTCCGAGAAGCCGAGAATCAGCGCAATCCCCAACCCAATGAGCAGATTGAGGCCAAGGCCTTGCCGCAAGATGCGCGCTTGCCCCGCCTTATCCCCCTCGCCCTGGGCTTGCGCCAGCATCGGTGCGGTGACGGTGGCAAGCCCCATGCCGAAGAACCAGAAAAACACCCACAGCCCCTGGGCCAGCGCCGCCGCTGCCAACGGCTCCTTCCCCAAATGGCCGATCACCAGCATATCGGTGAGATTCATGCCCATTTGCAGCAGTTGGCCGAGGGCGACCGGGGCGGCCAGCACCAGCATCGCCCAGCCCTCGCTGCGCCAAGTTGCGGCGGAAAAGCTTTTTGTCATATCAGTCTCATTTCCGTTCCCAAGCGCCCGGCCAAATCTTGAATGAAGTGCCAGGCGGTCCGGCCCGAGCGGGCCCCGCGCGTAATCGCCCATTCCAGCGCTTCGGCGCGCAAAGTGTCGGGCGGAGTGCGCAGGCCGAAATGGGCCGCATATCCTTCGATCATCGCTAGGTATGTCTCCTGGTCACAGGCGTGGAAACCCAGCCAAAGACCGAATCGATCCGAAAGCGAAACTTTTTCTTCCACCGCCTCCCCGGCGTGAATCGCGGTCGAGCGTTCGTTCTCGATCATCTCGCGCGACAGGATGTGACGGCGGTTGGAGGTGGCATAGAGCAGCACGTTCTCAGGCCGCCCCTCGATGCCGCCATCCAGAATCGCTTTCAGCGACTTATAAGTCGCATCGCCCGCATCGAAAGAAAGATCGTCGCAGAACAGCAGGCAGCGGCGGGTTTGCACGCGTAGGACCGAGAGCAGCACGGGCAGCGAGGGAATATCCTCCCGGTGAATTTCGATCAGCGCCAAGCGCTTTGCCGGATCGGCGGGCGCTGTGGCATTGATCGCCGCGTGAACGGCTTTCACCAAGCTGCTTTTCCCCATGCCGCGCACGCCCCAGAGCAGAGCATTATTAGCGGGAAGCCCGCGCGCAAACCGTTCGGTATTCGCAACGAGTAAATCTTTCGACCGCTCAATGCCCCGGAGCAGTGTGATTTCCACCCGCGCCACCGAGGGCACCGGCTCCAGCCAACTGCGGTCGGCGTGCCACACGAACGCATCCGCCGCCGCCAAATCAATCGCCGGATTGGCGGGCGGGGCCAGTCGCTCCAACGCTTCGGCGATGCGGGTCAGTTGAGCGAGCAGGGCCGGATTTTCGGTCATTGGGGCGCTTCCTCCGATTAAAGAGGCGCAGTCAAGCGCTCCGATGGGCGATTGTCCAGCGATAATATCCGAGGTCGGATATGTTTCGGGGAATTAGGACGGAGGTAGCAAACGCAGGCGCTTAAACATTCAAGACACCGCCACCATCGAGCGCCGCCACGGACTGGTTTACGCGGCGCGCGTCGGGGCCGAGGTGCCGCCAGTTGCGCTCGTAAACCGCAAGCGCGTCAGCCCCAGTGGAGCACCGCCGCAGGGAAAAGGGCTAGCCCAGCGCCCGCCAACCGATATCGCGGCGGCAAAACCCCTCGTCCCACTGAATGAGGTCGACCGCCTGATAGGCGCGCTCCCGCGCCGCCGCCAGATCTGGCCCGGTCGCCGTCACCGCGAGAACGCGGCCACCATTGGCGACAATGCCCGCCTCGCCCTGCTTGGTGCCCGCGTGGAAGATCGTCACGCCCGGCACGGTTCCGGCGGCGTCGAGCCCGTCGATGCGCCCGCCTTTTTTCGGCTCCCCCGGATAGCCCTGACCCGCAAGGATAACGGTAATGGCCGACGCCGTGCTCCAGAGTAACGTTACGTCATCGAGACGACCCTCGCGCGCCGCCAGCAGCGCCGGAAGCAGGTCGGAGCTTAGGCGCGGCAGCAGGGTTTCGCACTCCGGGTCGCCGAAGCGGATGTTATATTCGATCAGGCGCGGCCCCTCAGCCGTCAGCATCAGGCCTGCGAAGAGAATGCCTTTAAATGGGCAGCCGCGCGCCGCCATCGCGTCCAGCGTCGGCTGAATCATCCGCGCCATCACCTCGGCTTCCAGCGCCGAGGTGAAGATCGGTGCGGGGGAATAAGCGCCCATGCCGCCGGTATTCGGGCCTTCGTCGCCATCAAAAGCGCGCTTATGGTCCTGGGCTGCAGCCAGGGGGATGCCGCGCGCGCCATCGCAAAGCACGAAGAAGCTGACTTCCTCGCCTTCCATAAATTCTTCGATCACGAGTTCCGCGCCCGCCGCGCCGAACTTGCCGCCGTCCATCGCCTCGGCAATCGCGGCCTCGGCCTCGGCCAAGGTCATCGCCACGGTCACGCCCTTGCCTGCCGCGAGCCCATCGGTTTTAACAACGATGGGCGCACCCTGCTGGCGAACATAGGCGCGCGCCGCCTCGGCATCGGTGAAGCGGGCATAGGCGGCGGTCGGAACCCCGGCGGCCGCCACCACATCCTTCATGAAGCCTTTCGAGCCCTCAAGCTGGGCGGCCGCTTTCGACGGGCCGAAGGCGGCGATGCCTTCCGCTTCCAGGGCATCGACGAGGCCAAGCGTCAGCGGCTCTTCCGGGCCGACGACGACAAAATCCACGTTATTTTGTTTTGCAAACGCAACAATGCCAGAAATGTCGGTCGCCGCCAACGGCACGCACTCGGCCACCTGGGCGATGCCGGGATTGCCGGGCGCGCAGTAGAGCGCTTTTAAGCGCGGCGAAGCGGCCAGTTTCCAACACAGCGCATGCTCGCGCCCACCGCCCCCAACGACCAAAAGCTTCACGGCGCTCTTCCCTTTTGCTTAGATTTGTTCGGCAATAAAGCGCGTGCGCGCATCCACCAGGAACGGCAGCGCGTCGGTCAATGCAAGATCGAGCAAGCCGCGCTCTTCGGTCAGCGCCAGCAGCGGCACCATCGTGGCCGTTGACCGCTCCAAAGCCGTCACCGCGTTCAGCGTGCGCAGGTAATAGCCCAAGAACAGCGCGGCAAACACATCGCCCGCCCCGTCAAAACGCCGGTCGAGGCGCGGCTGACGCACCCGGTAGGTGCCGTCGTCGCAGAACAGGAGCGTGTCGATACTATCGTCCGGCACATCCTCGCCATCGTAGGAGGTAACGCAAACGATGCGCGGACCGCGCGAGGCCATCCGCCGCTGCATTTCGGCCGCCGCCGCGCGCGTCGCCCCAATCTCGTTCAACGCCTCGCCGGTCAGAATGCCGAGCTCGAAGCGGTTCGGGGTGATGATATCGGCCATCGGCACCAGGGTTTCCCGGAACACATCGGGCAGTTCCGGGCGCACATAGAGCCCTTCGCCGTGGGCTAAATCGGCATCGCCCATCACCGGATCGCACAGATAGAGGCTGGTCGGGTGACGCTTGCGCACCGCCGCCACCGCCTCGGCCACCACCCTGCCCATCCCAGGATCGCCGAGATAGCCCGACAGAACCGCGTCGCACTGGCCGAACAAATCGCGCGCCTCAAGCCCTGCCACCAGCGCCGCCACATCGTCGGGCGGAACGCCGCGCCCGCGAAAGGCCCCGCGCCCCGGATGATTGGACAGGACGACCGTATTCAGCGCCCAAACTTCCTGCCCCATCGCCTGCAACGGCAAAACCGCCGCGCTATTGCCGACATGGCCTTGGACAACGGAGGATTGAATCGACAAAACGGGCATGCGCGCCACCGGGGTCAGAGCAAAAATAAACGATATTGCAAGCGCTTATAGGACAGGTCCGGCCCGACGCCAAGGGAAAGCCGCGATTTCTGATACCGAAAAACCGCATAGCGCCAAGGTTTCTGCGGCATTCTTGCTACATCGTGACGCAGAGCCGAACCCTTGTAATTCCGGGCCCTGCGTTGACTTGCGGGGGTGGTCGGTCTAGGTATTGGTCGCATTACAATTGCCTGCGGAACGCTTCGGTTTTCAAGAAGGCGTACGCGGGGTAGACCCGGACTAGATGGTCTCGTTTGAGACTTTTTAATCACGGTTCTTGGGAAGGGGATCAGAGGATATGGATGCGCGTAAACGGCCCCTGTCGCCGCACCTGCAAATCTACCGCTGGCAAATTACCAACACGATGTCGATTCTGCACCGGCTGACGGGCGTTGCCCTATCGGTCGGCACGCTTCTGCTGCTGTACTGGTTGGCTTCGGCCGCTGCCGGTCCTGCCGCGTTTGCGACGGCGAAAGCCGTGATCGGCTCGTGGATCGGGCGGCTCGCGCTGTTCGGTTGGTCGATTGCTCTCTTTTATCACCTCTGCAACGGTCTGCGCCATCTCGCCTGGGATGCCGGATATGGCTTCAGCTTGCCCGCTGTCACCAAATCCGGCATGGCGGTATTCGGCGCAACGGCAGTTCTCACGCTCGCGGCTTGGATCGCGGGCCTCGTGATTTAAGGGAGCAGCGGTATGAACGCACCGAACGGAATGCGGACGATGCTGGGCCGCGTGCGCGGCTTAGGATCGGCGAAAAGCGGGTTCGCCCATTGGTGGGCACAGCGGATGACGGCGCTTGCGCTGGTTCCGCTGCTGCTCTGGTTTGTCATCAGCATTATCGGCCTCATCGGCGCGGATCATGCGGCGGTTGCCGCCTGGGCCGGGCATCCGGTGAGCGCGGTGCTGCTCATCGCGCTCATCATCGCAGTCTTCCATCACGCCCAACTGGGGCTGACGGTGGTGATCGAAGATTATGTGCATGAGGAAGTGGCCAAGATTGTCGCTTTGGCGGCCGTGCGGGGCTTTGCCTTCCTCGCGGGCCTCATCGGCGTCGTCTCGGTGCTGAAGCTGATGGTGGGGAAATAAGATGACCCAGAGCTATAAGATCGTCGATCATACCTACGATGTTATCGTGGTCGGTGCGGGCGGCGCGGGTTTGCGCGCGACGCTCGGCATGACCGCCGCGGGCCTGAAAACGGCCTGCGTGACCAAAGTCTTCCCGACGCGCTCGCACACGGTTGCCGCCCAGGGCGGCATCGGGGCCTCGCTCGGCAATATGGGTGACGATAACTGGCGCTACCATATGTACGATACCGTCAAGGGCTCCGACTGGCTCGGCGACCAAGACGCGATTGAGTACCTGTGCCGCAACGCCGTTCCCGCCGTTTATGAGCTGGAACATTTCGGCGTGCCCTTCAGCCGCACCGAAGACGGGAAGATCTACCAGCGCCCCTTCGGCGGCCATACGCAGCGCTATGGCGAAGCGATGGCCAAGCGCGCTTGTGCCGCCGCCGACCGCACGGGTCACGCCATTCTCCACACGCTCTATCAGCAGTGCCTGAAGCATAAGGCGGAATTCTTCGTCGAATATTTCGCGCTCGACCTGATTATGGACGAAGACGGCGCGTGCCGGGGCGTGATGGCGCTGAATATGGAAGACGGGGTAATCCACCGCTTCCGCGCCCATATGGTTGTGCTGGCGACGGGCGGCTATGGCCGCGCCTATTTCTCCTGCACCTCCGCCCATACCTGCACGGGCGACGGCAATGCGATGGTGTTGCGCGCCGGTCTGCCGCTGCAAGATATGGAATTCGTGCAGTTCCACCCGACGGGTATCTACGGCTCCGGCTGCTTGATTACCGAAGGTGCGCGCGGTGAAGGCGGGTATCTCACCAATTCCGCCGGCGAGCGTTTCATGGAACGCTACGCCCCTTCGGCAAAAGATCTCGCCAGCCGCGACGTGGTGAGCCGCGCCATGACGGTGGAAATCAACGAAGGGCGCGGTGTTGGGGCTGCGGGCGATCACATCATGCTCCATCTGGAGCATTTGGACGCCGCCACCCTGCACGAACGCCTGCCGGGCATTTCCGAAACCGCGAAGATTTTCGCGGGCGTCGAAGTGACGAAAGAGCCGATCCCGGTTCTGCCGACGGTTCACTATAATATGGGCGGGATTCCGACAAATTATATGGCCGAAGTCATCCGCCCGTCCGACGCCAACCCGGACGCCGTGGTTCCTGGGCTTATGGCGATTGGGGAAGCGGCCTGCGTTTCGGTCCACGGCGCGAACCGCCTCGGCACCAACTCGCTGATCGATCTCGTCGTCTTCGGGCGCGCCGCCGCCCACCGGGCCGCCGAAGTGGTGAAGCCGGGCGCGCCGCACAAGCCCTTGCCCGCCAATGCCGGTGACAATGCCTTGGCGCGTCTCGATCGCATCCGCAACGCCAAGGGTGGCAGCACCACCGCTTCCCTGCGCGACAAGCTGCAACGGACCATGCAGGCCCATGCCGCCGTGTTCCGCAATTCCAAGCTGCTGTCGGAAGGCGTGGAGAAGGTCAACGCGCTCGCCAAGGGCCTCGACGATCTCGGGATCACCGACCGCTCGTTGATCTGGAACAGCGACCTGGTCGAAGCCTTGGAGCTCGATAATCTCATCGGGCAAGCCCAGGCGACGATGGTGTCGGGCGAAGCGCGCAAGGAAAGCCGGGGGGCGCACGCCCACGATGATTTCCCCGATCGCGACGATGTGACCTGGATGAAGCATTCGGTGGCCTGGGTGGATGAGAAGAGCAATGTCTCCCTCACCTACCGTCCGGTGCATATGTACACTTTGACCGAAGAGGCCGAAGTTTTCCCGCCCAAGGCGCGCGTGTATTAAGGGGATCGTAAAATGGCTAAATTTTCTCTCCCAGCCCATTCGACGATCAACGAAGGCAAAACCTTCCGCGCCGATGGGGCCAAGCGTGTTAAGCGGTTCCGCCTGTACCGGTGGGACCCGGAAACCGGGCAGAACCCGCGCCTTGATACTTACGAGATCGATCTCGATAAGTGCGGGCCGATGGTGCTCGACGCGCTGATTAAGATCAAAAACGAAATCGACTCGACGGTCACGTTCCGCCGCTCGTGCCGCGAAGGGATTTGCGGCTCCTGCGCCATGAATATCGACGGCACCAACACGCTCGCGTGCTTGAAGCCGATTGATGACGTGAAAGACGATGTGAAGATCTACCCGCTGCCGCATATGCCGGTGGTGAAGGATCTCGTGCCCGACCTGTCGGTGCCTTAC
>NZ_JBILQX010000222.1:0-5048 GCF_044372965.1 Elstera sp.
CAAAGCCCCAACAAACGATCCTAGCTCTCGCCCCGCATCACCCGCGATTTCTGGCGGGACCAATCGCGTTCTTTTTCGCTCGCGCGCTTGTCCTGTTTCTTCTTACCGCGCGCCACGCCGAGTTCGAGCTTGGCGATGCCGCGTTCGTTAAAGTAGATGCCGATGGGAATAAGGGTAATCCCGTCGCGCTTGATTGCGCCGATCAGCTTGTTGCGCTCCTTCTTATGGAGCAGAAGCTTACGCGGGCGGCGCTCTTCATGGTTTTCGCGCGACTGTTTATAGGCGGGCACGTAGCAGTTAAAGAGCCAGATTTCCCCGCCCATTTGACTGGCGTGGGATTCGTTGATGCTGGCATGGCCCTGGCGCAGAGATTTAACCTCCGTGCCGTGCAAGATCATGCCGCACTCAATCCGCTCTTCGATAAAATAGTCGAAGGTCGCGCGTCGGTTGAGCGATGCGTACCTATCGCCGGGGCGAATGGCCATTAGGAGAGCAGCCCTGCCTGCTTCAAAGCCGCCTCAACCTTCGCCCGGCCTGCTGCGGACAGCGGCGCGATGGGCAGGCGGCAGTCGAACGCCCCGAGCCCGAGCAGCGAGGCCGCATATTTCACCGGGGCCGGGCTGGTTTCGCAGAACATGGCTTCATGGACCGGGTAGAGGCGCTCGTTGATTGCCATGGCCGTTTTCACATCGCCCGCAAGCCAAGCGTCGTGCATCTGCGCGAGCAGGCCGGGGGCGATATTGGCCGTCACCGAAATGCAGCCGTGGCCGCCTTGGACGAGATAGGCGAGCGCGGTTGCATCTTCACCCGAAAGCTGAATGAAATCGGCCCCGCAGGTGATGGTTTGGCGTAAGGGGCGCACGAGATCCGCCGTGGCATCCTTGACACCGATGATACGCGGCAGCTCGGCCAAGCGGCCCATGGTTTCCGGCGTCATATCGACGACCGAGCGGCCGGGGATATTGTAAATGAAGATCGGCAAATCGGCGCAATCGTGCAGCGCCTTATAGTGCAGATACATCCCCTCTTGGCTTGGCTTATTGTAATAGGGCGTCACGACCAGCGCCGCATCGGCCCCGGCCTTTTCGGCGTGGCGCATGAAATCGATGGCTTCGGTGGTCGAGTTCGACCCGGCCCCGGCAATCACCGGCACCTTGCCCTTGGCGACTTCCAAGCACAGCTCGATCACGCGCTTGTGTTCGTCGTGGCTGAGGGTTGGCGATTCGCCGGTGGTGCCGACGGGAATCAGCCCGTCCGTGCCCTGCTCGATCTGCCAGGCGCAGAGTTTCTGGAACGCGGCCTCGTCCAGCTTCCCGTCTTTGAACGGGGTAAGCAGGGCGACCATCGAACCGTGAAACTTCTGCATCTGAGTGCCTGACACCGACATGGTAAAAATCCTCATAGAACCGCTTTGGGGTTAGAACCGCTCTGGGTTTGCCGACACTAGCCGCGCCGGGCCGCCAAAGACAAGCTTTCGAGCACGTCAAATGTGCATATGACGATGCATCAGCGCGCTTAACCGCTCTTGCCGCCGCCCGAAGTGGCGCATACACTCGCGCGCATGACTTCCTATTGGCCCCGGCCCGTCTCCCCGGTTCCGCCCCGCTCCCTGGCTTTGCGCCTGGGTTTGGGCGTTGCATTGACCGCCGCGACGGTGTTTCTCCCCCTCGGGCAGAGCTTGGCGACGACCACGACCGCCCAAAGCAAGGAAACGCCGGGGAAAGCCGCGCCGGCTAAGACCGCCACGGTCAAGCCGGTTGCGATCAAACCTGCGCCCGAGGCTAAAGCGAAACCTTCGGCGAAACCGGCCCCAACGAAGCCGACGGCTACCAAACCGACGCCCGCCAAAGCGACACCGCCCGCTGACGCAAAACAAAAAGCGAAAGCCGCTGTTGTTCCCGTAGCAGCGGCCAGCGCAGCCGTTGCGGCAAAATCGGCGGTGGCGATCAGTTCCGAAGCCTATTACCGCGCCGCCCTTTTGGGCCTTGATGCGGGTAAACCGCTTCCCGCAAATCCGCCCCCCTCCACCGATCCGCTTTTGGATAAGGTGTTGAAATGGGCGTCCCTGGTCAAAGGGCTCGGCGGGGCGGGGTTCGAGGATGTGGCGCAGTTTCTGAAAGAACATCCCGATTGGCCGGGGCAAAACCCGTTCCGTCGCCGAGCCGAAGATTTTCTGCTGACCGAGCCGTCCGATAGCTTCATCGTGCAGTGGTTCGATGCAAACCCGCCGCAAGGCCGGGAAGCGCGTCAACGCTATGCCGATGGGCTGGCCGTCGTCGGTCGTGCCGCCGATGCTGCCACCTGGCTGCGCCGCTCCTGGGCCGAAGATAGTTTTGCGCCCAGCGAAGAAGTTACCTTCGCAACTCGCTACGCCGATATTTTACGCCCCGAAGACCATCGCGCCCGCGCCGACCGTGCCCTTTCGCGTGACGGAAACGATACCGCCCAGCGGGTTCTGACGCGCCTGAGCCCCGCCGATCAAGCCGCCGTTACGGCGCGCCTGTCGATCCGCAGCGGCACCGATCCTGATACCGTCCTAGGCCGGGTGGATAAGACGACCGCCGCTGATTCGGGGGTGATTTTCGATGCGGTCCGCGCCTATCGCCGGGCTGGGAAAGACGATGCCGCCCGCACGCTGCTCGCCCAAAAGGTCGATGCAACCCAGCGGCCCGACCTATGGTGGACCGAGCGGGATTTACAAATCCGCCGTCTGCTCCGCGAGGGCTCGCCCGACACGGCCTATCGCCTCGCGCGCGATCACGGCCTGCCGCCGGGCACGCCCGAATTTGCCGATGCGGAGTTTCTAGCGGGGCTCATTGCCTTGCGCTGGCAGAAACAACCAAGCGTCGCTTTCGGGCATTTTCAAGCGCTGATTAAAAACAGCAGGACGCCACCCAGCCAGTCACGCGGAGCCTTTTGGGCGGCGCGCGCCGCACTCGCCCAAGGCCAAGACGCCGAGGCCAAGCAATGGCTGATGCGCGCGGCCGCCTACCCAGCGGCCTTCTATGGGCAGTTGGCGACGGCGTTGCTCGGGGAAACTGTTCCGGGGCGGCTGCCGCCCGAAACGCTGCTAACCGGGGCCGACAAGCAGAAGTTCGACTCGCTGGAGTTGGTGCGCGTCGTTCGGCGGCTCACCGACATCGGCCTGCCCGAAAAATCCGACCCCTTTCTATTCCGCCTCGCTGAAGGCGGCGCTGAGCGCGCGTCGGGGGCGGCACAACTGGCCTATAGCCTGGGGCGGACGGAAACTTCCGTGCTCATCGCCCGCCGGGTTTACCGCGACGGCACGCTGCTAGCGGAAAGCGGTTACCCGATTCTGCCGCAAGCGCTGCCCACAGCGCCCGAACCTGCGCTGGTACATGCGATCATCCGGCAGGAGAGCAATTACTCGCCCACCGCCGTTAGCAAGGTCGGTGCGCGGGGGTTGATGCAGTTGATGCCGGCAACCGCCAAGCAAGTTGCGGGACGCTTGGGGCTATCCCATACCGATGGGCGCTTGACGGCAGAGCCAAGCTATAACATCCAACTCGGTCAGGCCTATCTTGCGACCGTGCTCGATCAGTTCAACGGCGATTACGCCCTTGCTATTGCCTCCTATAATGCCGGGCCGGGCCGCGTGCGCCAATGGCTGCGCGATTACGGCGATCCTGGCACCGATATCGAAGGCTGGCTGACCTGGATTGAACAAATTCCCTTCTCGGAAACCCGCAACTATGTTCAGCGCGTGCTGGAAGGCGTTGCGGTCTATCGAGATCGACTACGCCACACGCCCCCTCAACCGCATCCGGCTGCCACGCAACTGTCGGCCTGGTGCCTTAGCGAATGCGGGCCGCTCCCCGGCCGCCTGCCCTGATTTAACCATCTGATGACCGACCCCGACACGCAAATCGATCCCTTCTGCACGATTACGGCCTGCGTTTTCGATGCCTATGGAACCCTGTTCGACATCGCCTCGCCCGTGCAGCGGCTGGGGCCGAAGCTGGGTGAAAAGGGCGCGGAACTCATCGCCCTGTGGCGGCGGCGGCAGCTTGAATATTCCTGGCTGCGCAGCCTGATGAACCGCTACTGCGATTTCTGGCAGATCACGCAAGAATCGCTGGATTATGCCCTGGCAGCGCTGAACTATCCGGAAAATCCGGCCCTGCGGCAGGAACTGCTCGATACGTTCCTAACGCTTGATGCTTTTCCCGATGCGGTGCGCACGCTCGGCCTGTTGCGCGATAATGGCTTTCGCACGGCGATTCTCTCCAACGGCACGCCGCAAATGCTGGCGGCGGCGGGGGAAGCCTCGGGTGTTACCCCGTTGATGGATTTGATTTTATCGGTGGAATCGACCGGCTGCTATAAGCCCGATCCTTCGGTTTATCGCCATGCCGTGCAACGGTTGGACGTTCCGCCAGAGCGGATTTTGTTCGTCTCGGCGAATGGTTGGGACGTTACCGGCGCGGCGGCCTATGGGCTGCGCACGGTCTGGATTAATCGCAATGGCCTGCCCATTGAAGAACTGGGTATCCGGCCAACCGCAATGCTGACATCGCTGACCGACTTGATTGGCCTATTGCGTCTGCCGCGTTAACCCTGCTTATTTCCCGGACGAATCCAGGCATTCCCGGAGATTAGCCATAACACGGGAAATACCAGTAAAAAAAGCCTGCCGCTCCTGATTCGTAAAACCGGAAAGAGCCAACTGATTAATAGCCTGCGCCCGGGTTTTGGCCTCAGCTTCCAGTTCCAGGGCGCGCTGCGTGGGGTAGATGAGTTGAACGCGGCCATCTTGCGGGGACGGTTTGCGTTCAATCAAGCCGTCGCGTTCCATTCGGTTCAATGTATTGGCCATGGTCGCTTGCTCAACGGTTAACCTGTCGATGAGTTGGCGCTGACTAAGCCCCCCCTCCTGCCAAAGCTCAATCAAGACCATAAACTGCGCGGGCGCGAGGTGGAGCGGCTTAAGCCCCGCCTGAAGAGCCGTGGCAAACGTTCGGGCCAAATGGTTCACCAAAAAGCCGGCCGATTCTTCCCTCTTAATTTGCATAGCAAGCAATCCTTTT
>NZ_JBILQX010000223.1:0-5012 GCF_044372965.1 Elstera sp.
TGATTGGGCCGGACTTGGCGGCGGATGCGGTAAAACAGTTTCTGACGACGGGGTTTGACGGCGGTGAACGCCACGCCCGGCGGGTGGCGAAGCTCGGTTAAGCTGCCCCGTCTCTCTTTTTGGAATTATGACGTTTTTTGCTGGTGTGAGGTGCTGAGATGAGCGTAGCAACTGGATTTTTCACCCGTTCTTTGGCTGATGCCGATCCTGCGGTTAATCAATCGGTTCAGCAGGAACTGCACCGCCAGCGCGATCAAATCGAACTGATTGCCTCGGAAAACATCGTCTCCCGCGCGGTTCTGGAAGCCCAGGGCTCGGTGCTGACCAATAAATATGCCGAAGGCTATCCGGGGCGGCGCTATTACGGCGGGTGCGAGTTCGTCGATGTGGCCGAGCAAATCGCCATCGAGCGCGCTTGCCAGCTTTTCGGCGCGACCTATGCCAATGTGCAGCCCCACTCGGGCGCGCAGGCCAATCAGGCGGTGTTCTTCGCGCTGATGCAGCCGGGCGATACGTTCTTGGGCATGGATCTCGCTTGCGGCGGCCATCTAACCCATGGTGCCCCCGCTAATCAGTCGGGTAAATGGTTCAAGCCGATTGGCTATAAGGTGCGCCAGCAAGACCAACTCATCGATTACGATGAAATGGAAGAATTGGCGACGACCCATAAGCCGAAGATCATTATCGGCGGCGGTTCGGCCTATCCGCGCGTCATCGATTTTGCCCGGATGCGCGCGATTGCCGATAAAGTCGGCGCGTATTTGATGGTCGATATGGCCCATTTCGCCGGTCTTGTTGCCGGGGGCGCTTATCCGAACCCGGTGCCGCACGCCCATGTGGTGACGACGACGACCCATAAAACCCTGCGCGGCCCGCGCGGCGGCATGATTCTGTCGACCGATGCCGATCTGGGTAAAAAGATCAACTCGGCGGTCTTCCCCGGCCTGCAGGGCGGTCCTCTGATGCATGTGATCGCGGCAAAAGCGGTTGCCTTCGGCGAAGCGCTGCAGCCGGAGTTCAAAGACTACGCGCAATTGGTGATCGATAATGCGCGGGCTTTGTCGGAAGTGCTGCTGTCGCGCGGCGTCAATATCGTCTCGGGCGGCACCGACAGTCATGTCGTTCTGGTCGACCTGCGCCCGAAGGGCCTAACGGGGAAGGTGGTCGAGCATCATCTGGAAGCGGCAGGCATCACTTGCAATAAGAACGGTATTCCGTTCGATCCAGAAAAGCCGATGATTACCTCGGGTGTCCGTCTTGGAACGCCTGCGGGCACGACGCGCGGCTTCGGCGTGGCCGAGTTCCAGCAGGTCGGCCAATTGATCGGCGACGTGCTCGACGGTCTGGTCGCAAATGGTCCTGACGGTAACGCGGGCGTAGAAGCCCAGGTGCGGGCGCAGGTGGAAGCCCTGTGCCATCGCTTCCCGATCTACCCGTAAGCTTGGTGAGAGGGTGATCTAGGGCGATGCGCTGCCCCTTCTGTGGAAACGACGATACGCAGGTCAAAGACTCGCGGCCGACCGACGATAATAGCGCCATTCGGCGGCGTCGGTTCTGCGCGGCCTGCGGCTCGCGTTTCACCACGTTCGAGCGCGTGCAGTTGCGCGAGCTGACGGTGGTCAAGAAGAACGGTAAGCGCGTCCCCTTTGACCGCGATAAGCTGGCCCGGTCGATCCAGATTGCTTGCCGCAAGCGCCCGGTGGATGCGGAGCGGATCGAGCAGATGGTGAACGGTATCGTCCGGCGGCTGGAAAGCCAGGGCGAGCCCGAAATTGCGTCCGATAGGGTCGGGGAGCAGGTGATGGAAGCCCTGTATACTCTCGATCCTGTCGCCTACGTGCGTTTTGCCTCGGTCTATAAAAACTTCCACGAGGTCAAAGACTTCGAAGATCTGGTCGATCGGTTGAATGTCGATGCACGCGAGTAGCCGGGCGACTGCCCGTGGGCCTGAACAAGCGGCGGATGAACGCTTCATGACCCTCGCCCTGCGCCTTGCGCGCCGGGGCTGGGGGCAGGTGTGGCCGTCTGTCTCGGTCGGGTGCCTCTTGGTTAAAGACGGCGCGATAATCGCCCAAGGCTGGACGCAAGCGGGCGGTCGGCCCCATGCCGAAATTCATGCGTTGACCCAAGCGGGCGACGCCGCTCGCGGGGCCACGGCCTATGTGACGCTGGAGCCCTGCGCCCATCACGGGCGGGCAGGACCGTGCTGTGATGCGCTGGTTGAGGCTGGCGTTACCCGTGCCGTGATTGCGATGGAAGACCCAGACCCGCGCACCTGCGGCCAGGGCATCGCCCGTATGCGCGCGGGCGGTATTCAGGTCGATCTTGGCGTGATGGCGGAAGAAGCGCAGGCCGTAGCGGCCGGGTTTTTGCTGCGCGTCACCCTGGGGCGTCCACTGGTAACGGTAAAAATCGCAACCTCGCTCGATGGCCGTATTGCCGCGCACACCGGGGCCTCCCGTTGGATCACCGGGCCGCAGGCGCGCGCCTTCGGGCATCGCCTGCGCGCCGAGAATGACGCAATTGCCGTTGGCGGGGCAACGGCCCTGATGGACGATCCGACGTTGGATTGCCGCTTGCCGGGGCTTGGCCATCGCTCGCCGGTGCGGGTGATTATCGACGGGCGACTGTCGCTGCCGCTCACGGCGCAGATGGTGCGCACGGCGTCTTGGCATCCCACCTGGGTGCTCACGCGCCAAGATTCCGATAAGGACCGCCAACGCGCGTTGAAAGACGCGGGTGTGCGCGTTTTCACCGTGCCGATTCACGACGGTCAGATGGACCTGCCCAACGCGCTTGCCATTCTGGGCGAGATGGGGTTAACGCGGCTGTTGGTCGAAGGCGGCGGGCGGTTGATTGCTGGGTTGCTCGGGGCCGATCTTATCGATGCGCTGCACTGGTTCCGCGCGCCCTCGGTGATTGGCGGCGACGGGATTCCGGCGATTGCCGCCTATGGCGTCGATACGCCTGATCTCGCCCGTCGTTTCCGCCGGGTAGACACTGTGTTTCTCGGTGAGGATTTGCTGGAAAGCTTCACGGTCGAGCGATAGGGTCAGGCCATGTTTACAGGCATCATCACCGATATTGGCACTGTGCGTAGCCTAAGCCGGAAGGCGGGGGGCGATACGCGCTTTGAAATCGACAGCCCGCAGCCGCTGGTGGGCGTCGCCCTTGGCGCGTCCATCGCCCTCTCCGGCGCGTGTATGACCGTGATCGAGCAGGGCGAGCGCTGGTTTGCCGTGGAAGTTTCGGACGAGTCGCTGTCGAAAACCACCCTCGGTTCCTGGCAGGTCGGACGGAAGCTCAACTTAGAGCGGGCGCTCAAAGCGGGGGATGAACTCGGCGGTCATTACGTCTCGGGCCATGTCGATGGCGTCGGGCATCTGGCGGGCCGCGAGAACGTCGCAGGCAGCCTGCGCCTGACCTTCGCCCTGCCGAAACCCTTCCACCGTTTCGTCGCGCCGAAAGGCTCGATCACGCTCGACGGCGTGTCGCTGACGGTGAATGAGGTTGGGGCGACGGCGGGATCGGCCTTACACGAAACTGAGTTTACGGTGAATATCATTCCGCATACGGCGGTCTACACCACACTCGGCGCTTTGGTTGTTGGCGACGCGGTGAATTTTGAAATCGATATGCTGGCGCGCTATATGGCCCGGCTGATGGAAACGGCAGGAGCGTAGGAATGCGCAAAGTTCATGATCTCGAAATCGTCTCTTCCATCGACGAATTGATCGAAGACGCGCGCCAAGGGCGTATGTTCATCCTGGTCGATGACGAAGACCGCGAAAACGAAGGCGATCTGGTCATTCCCGCCGATGCCGCCACGCCGGAAGCGATCAACTTTATGGCCCGTTACGGGCGTGGCCTTATTTGCCTCGCCATGAACCGCAAGCGCGTCGAGGAACTCGGCCTGCCGCTGATGGCGCAGCAGAACGGCACGCGCCACCAAACGGCGTTCACGGTCTCTATCGAAGCGCGCGAGGGGGTTTCCACGGGCATTTCGGCGGCGGACCGGGCGCTGACGGTGGCGACCGCCATCGATCCCGGTAAGGGCCGTGAAGATATCGTCACGCCGGGTCACGTTTTCCCGCTGGTGGCGCGCGACGGCGGCGTGCTGGTGCGCGTCGGCCATACCGAGGCGGCGGTAGATATTGCCCGCCTCGCCGGTCGGTCGCCCGCTGGCGTGATCTGCGAGATTATGAATGACGATGGTACGATGGCGCGCATGCCGGATCTGGTCAAATTCGCCCAGACCCATGGCCTCAAGGTCGGCACCATTGCGGATCTGATCGAATGGCGCCGCCGCCGCGAAAAGCTCGTGCAGCCGGTGACGGAAACCGCGTTCGAATCGATCCACGGCGGCAGTTTCCGCCTGATCGTCTACCGCAATACCGTCGCCTATGCCGAGCATATCGCGCTGGTGAAGGGCGATCTAACCCAGGCTGGGCCGGTGCCGGTGCGGATGCATGCTCTATCGATCTTGGATGACGTGCTGGGGGATAGCCGCTCCACCCATTCTGGCGATCTGCAAGCAGCGATGCGGGCGATTGGCGAAATCGGGCGCGGCGTGATCGTGCTGATCCGCGAACCCAACGCCACCAGCCTATCGGACCGGTTGCGGCTCGATCCCAGCAAGCAGGGCAGCCAGTTGCGTGATTATGGCGTCGGCGCACAGATCTTGCTCGATTTGGGGGTGCAGGAGATGGAATTATTGACCAATTCGCCGAAAACCATCGTTGGGCTTGACGGCTACGGTCTAACAATCGTAGGTCATCGCCCCCTTACCCCCGCCTAACCTTTGGATCGGTCCCATGAGTCAGCCCCATATTCTAATTGTTGAAGCCCGGTTCTACGAAGATATCGCCGACGAACTGGCCGCAGGGGCAATTGCCGCGCTCACGGAAGCCGGGGCAACCTTCGAGCGGCTGAGCGTGCCGGGGGCGTTCGAAATTCCGGCGGCGGTTGAATTCGCCGTGCACGCGGGCAAAGCGGGCACCTTGCCGAAAGCT
>NZ_JBILQX010000224.1:0-4985 GCF_044372965.1 Elstera sp.
CAAAGACAACCATGTCGGACGGCACAGGTTCCCCGGAATAGGCGGAAACCAGGGCTGCTGCAACAGCGAGATCGGCGGCGGGCTCCGAAATCCGCAAACCGCCCGCAACGTTTAGATAAACATCCTGCGCGCCGATGCTGAGGCCACAGCGCGCGTCCAGCACCGCCATCACCATGGCGAGCCGTCCGCTATCCCATCCTACTACCGCGCGGCGGGGCGTGCCGAAGCTGGTGGGGGCGACGAGCGCCTGGATTTCCACCAGCACGGGGCGGGTGCCTTCCATCCCGGCAAACACGGCGGCACCCGATACATCGTCGCGCCGTTCGGCCAGGAACAGGGCGGAAGGATTGGGAACCTCCTTCAAGCCTTTATCGGTCATCTCGAACACACCGATTTCATCGGTCGGCCCGAAACGGTTTTTTACGGCGCGTAAGATTCGAAACTGATGGCCGCGCTCGCCTTCGAAATAAAGAACCGTATCGACCATATGTTCCAGCACGCGCGGCCCGGCAATTGCGCCTTCTTTGGTGACATGGCCGACCAGGATTAGGGCGAAACCGCGCTTTTTTGCGGCACGAATCAGCTCTTGGGCGCAGGCGCGCACTTGCCCCACCGTGCCGGGGGCGCTGTCGAGCGCATCCAGATACATGGTCTGGATTGAATCGATTACAACGATATCGGGCGGATTCTCGCCCTCAAGCGCCGGGAGAATATCGCGCAGGGCGGTGGCCGAGGCGAGGGCGACGGGGGCGGAGGCGATGCCGAGGCGGGCGGCGCGTAAGCGCACCTGATCCACCGCCTCTTCGCCGGAGATATAGGCGCAACGGCTGCCGGTTTCGGCGAGGCGGGCGACCACCTGCGTTAGCAGCGTCGATTTACCAATGCCGGGATCACCGCCAATAAGAATGGCCGAGCCGGGAACGATGCCGCCGCCCGTCACGCGGTCCAGCTCATCGATGCCCGACGGGCGACGCGGCGCGGGCGTGGACAGGCCACCGAGATCGACGAAGGTGAGGCCCGAACTGCGCGACCGCTGTACTGCCGCGCCCTTTTTTCCGCCGACCGAGGGCGGGGCCGCTTCTTCGACCAGGGTATTCCACTCGCCGCAGGCGGTGCATTGCCCCTGCCATTTAGCGTAAAAGGCTCCGCAGGCTTGGCAAACGAACTGGCTCGTGCCTCGGGCCATCAAGCGCTCCGAACTTGAAGCGCAATCGGCCCTTCGGTTCGCCCGTGAATGAATTGATCGACGTAAGCATTGCCCGAGGTTTCAAGCGCGCCAATCGGCCCCGACCAAATGAATTTACCCTCGTAGATCATCGCCACCTGATCGGCGATATGGCGCACGCTGGTCATATCATGGGTGATGGTGACGGCGGTGGCCCCAAGATCGGCGACGCATTGGCGAATGAGATTGTTGATAACGCCCGCCATGATTGGGTCGAGCCCGGTCGTGGGCTCATCGAAAAACAGAATCTCCGGCTCGCGGGCAATGGCGCGGGCCAGGCCAACGCGCTTTTGCATGCCGCCAGAGAGTTCGGCCGGAAACAGGTCCGCCACATCGGGGCCAAGGCCGACTTGGCCGAGTTTTTTGATGGCGATGGGTTTTGCCTCGCGGGCGGGCATGCGGTCGCCCTTCATCAGCCCGAAGGCGACGTTTTCCCAGACACTGAGACTATCGAACAGCGCGCCGCCTTGGAACAGCATGCCGATCTTCTGGCGGATATCCCGGCGTGATTGGCTACCCTCTTTGAGGATATTCACCCCATCGATCTCGATCGATCCGGCATCGGGCTGAATAAGCCCCAGAATGCATTTCAGCAGAACGGATTTACCCGTCCCGGAGCCGCCGATGATGACGGTGCTCTGACCTTTGGGGACCAGCAGGTCCGCGCCCCGCAACACATGCTTGCGACCGAAGCTTTTGGTGACATTCCGGACGGCGATTTTCGCGGGGGTCGGCCCCGAATTGGGTGCGGCGCTCATTTTGCGAAAAACGCCTCCGTCAGAAGATAATCGAACACAAGAATAAGAATGGAGGACGAGACGACCGCGTTCGTCGTCGCTTGGCCCACGCCCTGCGCCCCGCGCCCGGAATTGAACCCGTGGTAGCACCCCATCAGCGTTACGGTGAAGCCGAAGACGGCAGCTTTCACGAGCCCCGACAGAACATCATCGAAGCTCAGAAAATTCATCGTCGATTGAATGTAAGCGGCCCCGTTGAAGCCAAGCTTATTTTCGCCGATCAGCCAGCCGCCCATAACGCCGATGATATCGCCAACGGCTACCAACGGCGGCAGTGCCAGGGTTCCCGCCAGCAAGCGGGGGGCGACGAGATACTTCATCGGCGGGGTAGAGAGCGTTTCAAGCGCGTCGATCTGTTCGGTCACGCGCATTGTGCCAAGCTCGGCAGCCATCGCCGCGCCAACGCGCCCCGCGACCATCAAGCCCGCCATAACCGGGCCAAGTTCGCGGGTGATGGCGAGAACGACGAGGTTGGAGATCGTGCTTTCGGCGTTGAACTGCGAAAAACCGGTATAGGCCTGCAGCGCCAGCACCATGCCGGTGAACAGGGTGGTCAACCCCACGACGGGGAGCGAGAAATAGGCGATTTCGATGAACTGCCGCAAAAACTGGCGGCCATAGAAGGGCGGCCGCACCCAATGGCTTACGGCTTCCAGCGCGAACAGAGTCACCCGTCCGGTGGTCGCGAAAAAAGCGAGGGCAAACCGACCCAGGGGGCTTAGCAGCGGCATGCGTTAGGTTCCATAGCGGCGCGTGGCGCGCCGTCCGATACTGGTGAGAATTTCATACCCCAGCGTGCCGCCATCGGCCCCGCCCTGGTCTATATCGCGCTGCGGGCCAAGAATGTCTACCTCCGCGCCGGGAATCGCTGCGGCGATGCCGGTCACGTCCAAGGTGATCAAATCCATCGACACGCGCCCGACGACGGGGACCGGCTGCCCATTTAGGTGAAAGATCGCGCCCTCGGTGACGCGCGGCAAGCCGTCGGCATAGCCATAGGGGACGGTGGCAATCCGGCTCGGGGTTTTCGAAACCCAACGCGCGCTATAGCCGACCGCACGGCCCGCCGGAATGTCACGGATTTGCAGAATGGGGGTCGAGAGCCGCACCACCGCCGCCATCGGGTTCGGTCTGCCGGGCGTTGGATTGCCGCCATAAAGCGCATAACCGGGGCGCAGCAGGTCGAAATGCGCCTCCGCCCCCAGGAAAATCCCCGAGGAGGCGGCAAGGCTTCCCGGAAGCCCCGGCAATTGCCGCAGGGCCGCGCCGAACTGCTCGATTTGCTGGCGGTTCAACGGATGATCCGGCGCGTCGGCACACGCAAAATGGCTCATCAGCAGCGTGAAGGGGCGGCGGCGCACCTCGGGCAGCAGCGCCTCGAACTCCAAGGCTTCCAGCCCGAGGCGGCTCATCCCGGTATCGATTTGCAGAATCGCGGGCACATCGGCGGGCCAATCGGCCAGCTGCGCCGGGCTATTGATAACCGAGAGAAGATCGTGGGCGGTAAATTCCGCCTGTTCGCCGGGGAAGTGCCCATTGAGCACGCCAATGCTCGGGCGTTGGTCGGGAAACCGCGTCTTCAATCCCGTCCGCAAAGCAATGGCTTCGGCAAGATGGGCAACGAAAAACTGTGTGCAGCCGGCGGCCAGGAGCGCTGCGGCCACCTCGACCGCGCCCAGGCCATAGCCATCGGCCTTCACCACCGCCGCACAGTGCCCGTGCGCGGCTTGGCGGGCCAGAAGACGCCAGTTGCTGACAAGGGCGGCAAGATCAATCGTGAGAAGCGTCGCAGGGGTAGGCATTCGGGCCGCCAATTTGGGTTTTCGGAGGGTGCATTCGGTCGGCGAACGCCCGCACCCCAATCTGCCGCAACCCTAACATTGGCGCGCTCGAAAGCAAGATCGCTGTGCTGCGGTGCGCACTTGTTTCCGTTAATTTTGGGCGGGGCGGTCCACCCAACGGTTCAGCACGAGCGACGTTGTGACCCGCACGACGTTTGGCATTTTTTCTACAAGATCCCGAACGCGCGCTAGGCCCTCCGCCGTTGCGGTTTCGACGTAGATCAACAGATCATCCTCGCCGGTAATGCTGTGCGCGGTGAGAATTTCTGGGATCGCCCGCAATTGCCCCTGGAGGCGCGCGCAGTTTTCCGACACTTTGACCATGAGATAGGCTTGCACGGCATCGGGGCTGAAGCTACCCGTAACCACGCTGAAGCCGCGAATAATCCAGTCGCGCTGAAGCCGTTCCAAGCGCTCTTGAACACTGGAGCGCGCGAGGCCGACGCGCTTTGCCAGCGTCGTCGTCGGCATGCGCCCGTCCGAGCGGAGCAAGGAGAGCAACTGCCGATCAATCGCGTCCATCGGGGCTTATCCTGCCGTAATTGTGCCGGGCGCACAGGCATCGTGCCGGGACGATTTCCGGCGGCCTGCGGCGCTATTCTTCTGCCCTATAGCGGCATTCACGGCAGGAGAAAAGCATGTCGATCAATCAGGCTTCGGCGTTGGGAGCGGCCAATAGCTTACGCCCCAGCTTGAGCGCGCTCCAGGGGATCGGCGTGGCCCTCAGTATGGTGGTGGGCAGCGGATTGCTAATTCTGCCGGGCCTCGGCGTTAGTCTCGTTGGGGCGGCGGCCATCCATGCCTGGTGGATCAATGCCCTGCTGACCCTGCCGCTGTTGCTGCTCTTCGCCCGCCTGGGCGCGCGCTATCCGACCGCCGGGGGCGTTGCCGGGTTTGCCGAGGCCGCTTTCGGCTATCGAGCGGGGCGGGCGACCGAGGCGCTGTTGATCGGGGCGTGTTTGCCCGGCGGCGCGGCAATTGCGCTGAGCTCCGGGAGCTGGACACCCGCAAAAACCCTCGCCCGTTCAGTTTTGCTGTGATTCACTGATGGGGTCCCTCGCTCGGAGCCTACCGATGGAACCTCAATCGCTTTTCAGCCTGAACGATCACCTTAAAGCCTTG
>NZ_JBILQX010000225.1:0-4934 GCF_044372965.1 Elstera sp.
GTTTCAAGCGGCGCAGAGCCTCTAAGAAATCTACCGAAACAAAAGCAGCCCTGTTGCACCGCGCACACGAGGGGTGTTAGCAATCGACGCTGTTATTTTTAGACCCGTTTACAGGAAGGTCGCGCCCGTCATGGCCTTGGATCAAGACACGGTACGCCGCGTTGCCACATTGGCCCGCATTAAAGTTGAGGAAAAAGACCTCGCGCCGCTCGCCACCGAAATTTCAGCTATTCTCGGCTGGATCGAGCAATTGAACGAAGTGAATACCGACGGCGTGGCGCCGCTGGCCCGCGTCGTGAATATGAAATTGCCGATGCGCGACGATGTCGTGACCGAGCCCGATCGCCACGAAAAAATTCTGAAGAATGCGCCGCAGTCCGCTGAAGGCCGCTTCTTCACCGTTCCGAAGGTCGTTGAATAAGATGAGCAAACTGACCGATCTGACCATCGCCGAGGCCCTCGATGGGCTGGCCGCGAAACACTTCACCTCGGTGGAGCTGACCGACGCGCATATCGCCGCCTCGGAGGCCGCCCGCCCGCTCAACGCCTATATTACCGAAAATTTCGACGCGGCCCGCGAGGCCGCCAAAGCCTCGGATGCACGCCGGGCACAGGGCGAGGCTGGGGCGCTGGAAGGCATTCCCGTCGGCATCAAAGACCTGTTCTGCACCGAAGGCGTGCGGACCACGGCAGCGAGCCATATTCTCGATGGCTTCATTCCGCCCTATGAATCGACCGTTTCGGGCAAGCTGAAAGCCGCAGGCACGATCAGCCTCGGTAAACTCAACCTCGATGAGTTTGCGATGGGCTCGTCGAACGGCACCTCCTATCACGGGCCGGTGATCTCGCCCTGGAAGCGCACGGGGTCGGACGTTGATCTGGTTCCGGGCGGCTCCTCCGGCGGCTCGGCGGCGATTGTGGCCGCGCGCGGCGTGATGGCCGCGACCGGCACCGATACGGGCGGCTCGATCCGCCAGCCCGCCGCCTTTTGCGGCATCGTTGGGCTGAAGCCGACCTATGGGCGCTGCTCGCGCTGGGGCATCGTCGCCTTCGCCTCCTCGCTCGACCAAGCCGGGCCGATGACGCGCTCGGTGAAGGACGCGGCCCTGATGTTGAACAGCATGGCCGGCTTCGATCCGAAGGATTCGACCAGCGCGAATATCGCCGTGCCCGATTTCACCAAGGCGCTGACCGGCGACGTGCGCGGCCTGAAGGTCGGCGTTCCGGCGGAATATCGCGTTGATGGCACCAGCCCGGAAATCGTGAAACTCTGGGATCAGGGTATCGACTGGCTGAAGCAGGCGGGGGCGGAAATCGTCTCGGTCTCGCTGCCGCACACCAAATACGCGCTGGCGACCTATTACATCATCGCCCCCGCCGAAGCCTCGGCCAACCTCGCCCGCTATGATGGCGTGCGCTTTGGTTTGCGCGTGCCCGGCAATACGCTGGATGAAATGTACGAAAACACCCGCGCCGCCGGGTTCGGCCATGAAGTGCAGCGCCGCATCCTCATCGGCACCTACGTGCTCTCGGCGGGCTATTACGACGCCTATTACCTGAAGGCGCAAAAGGTCCGCGCGTTGATCGCCGACGATTTCAAAAAGGCGTTCGAGCAATGCGACGTGCTGTTGACCCCGACCGCGCCGACCCCGGCCTTCGGCCTCAACGAGAAAAATGACGATCCCATCGCCATGTATCTCAACGACGTCTTCACCGTCCCCGCCAGCCTCGCCGGGCTGCCCGGTTTGGCGGTGCCGACCGGGCTTTCGAGCGATGGGCTGCCGCTGGGGCTGCAAATCCTCGGACGGCCCTTCGATGAAGAAACCGTGATTCGCGTCGGCGGCGTGCTGGAGACGGCAGCGGCTTTCACCGCCCGCCCCACCTTCGGCCAGGGAGCGTAACCATGACCGAAAACAAAAACATCATTCAGGGTAAAACCGGCCCGTGGGAATTGGTGATCGGGCTGGAAGTTCATGCCCAGGTCATCTCCAAGGCGAAACTCTTCTCTGGCGCTGCGACCGAATTCGGGGCCGATGCCAATGCGCAGGTGTCGTTCGTTGATGCGGCCATGCCGGGCATGCTGCCCGTCATCAACCGCGTCTGCGTCGAGCAGGCGATCAAGACCGGCCTTGGCATCAATGCCACCGTCAACACGCTCTCGGTCTTCGACCGGAAGAACTATTTCTACGCCGATCTGCCGCAGGGCTATCAGATCTCGCAGTTCACCCAGCCGATCGTGACCGGCGGGCATATGACCGTCGATCTTGCCGACGGCAGCGAAAAATATATCGGCATCACCCGCCTGCACTTGGAGCAGGACGCGGGTAAATCGATGCACGATCAAGACCCGCGCCTCTCCTACATCGATCTCAACCGGTCGGGCATCGCCCTGATGGAAATCGTGTCGGAGCCGGATATTCGCTCGTCGGAAGAAGCCGCCGCCTACCTCAAGAAGCTGCGGGCCATCCTGCGCTATCTCGAAACCTGCGACGGCAATATGGAAGAAGGCTCGATGCGCTGCGACGCCAACGTCTCGGTGCGCCGCCCTGGCGAGCCCTTCGGCACGCGCTGCGAAATCAAAAACGTCAACTCCATCCGCTTCGTCGCCCAAGCCATCGACTACGAAGCCCGCCGCCAGATCGAAGTATTGGAAGATGGCGGGAGTATTCGCCAAGAAACCCGCCTGTGGGATAGCGCCAAGGGCGAAACGCGCGCTATGCGCTCCAAAGAGCAGGCGCACGATTACCGCTATTTCCCCGACCCCGACCTGCTGCCGCTCGAAATCGATCCGGCCCAGATCGAGGCCATCCGCGCCGCCATGCCGGAACTGCCCGATGCCCGCCGCGCCCGCTACATGGCCCTTGGGCTGTCGCGCTACGACGCCAGCGTGCTCGTGTCGGAAAAGGAAACCGCGCTGTACTTTGAAGCGGTGGCCCAAGGCCGCGACGCCAAAATCGCCGCCAATTGGGTGACGGTGGAGTTGTTCGGCGCGCTCAACAAACTCGGCAAGACCATCGAAGAACCCCCTGTTTCGGCAGAAGCTTTGGGCGGTTTGATCGATCTTATTTCCAGCAATAAGATCAATAATAAGATCGCCAAAGACGTGTTCCAGATCATGCTGGAAACCGGCGAGGCCGCCGCCGATATCGTCGAAAAGCACGGGCTCGTGCAAGTCACCGATACGGGGGCCATTGAGGCGGCCATCGACGCCATCCTCGCGGCGAACCCCGATAAGGTCGCCGAGTTCCGGGGCGGTAAAGACAAGCTGTTCGGCTTCTTCGTCGGCCAGACCATGAAAGCCACCGGCGGCAAAGCCAACCCGGTGATGCTCAACGATCTGCTGCGCGCGAAGCTCGAGGGATGAAATAGGTCGGGGACGCTGTCCCCGACACCCCTGGCCAAGGGGCTTGCCCCTTGGCAATCCCTTTTTCCTTGAGAAAATCGTTTTGGTGTTTCATCCCCTAACCCGTTCTGTAAAAAAGAAATCGGTTTCCAAAGGGCAAGCCCTTTGGCGGGGGTCCCTAGCGTTATACGCGCAAAGCGCTTGGGGTGGGCGGAGCCCCTGATGAAGCTTCCTCGCCCGCTCCTCGTCTTCGATTCCGGCCTTGGCGGTCTATCCGTGGTGGAAGCTTTGCGAGTACAGAAGCCACATGGGGCGATTGCGTATCTGGCCGATAGCGCGTGGTTGCCCTATGGCACCAAGCCCGACGACGTGCTGCTGGCGCGCATTGAAAGCCTGCTGGTCGAAACCTGCGCCGACCTTGATCCCTGCGGGCTGGTGGTGGCCTGCAATACCGCCAGCACCATCGCCCTGCCCGCCTTGCGCGCGCGGCTCAGCCTTCCCGTGATCGGCACCGTCCCGGCGGTCAAACCCGCGTGCGAGGGCAGCCGCAGCGGCGTTATCGGCCTGTTGGCGACCTCGGCCACGGTCAACCGGCCCTATATCGATGATCTCATGGCCCGCCACGGCGCAGGCGTATCGCTGCATCGGCACGGGTCGGCCAAACTCGTGCTGATGGCGGAAGCGGCTTTACGCGGGGCTACGCTCGACCCGCAGGCGGTGGCGGCGGAACTGGCCCCGCTGACGGGCATTCCCGATCTCGACACAATCATTCTCGGCTGCACCCATTTCCCGCTGATCCGTACCGCCCTGGAAAATTCCGCACCGGGGCTTAGCTTTCTTGATAGTGGCGCGGCCATCGCCCGGCGGGTCGCTGAAGTCGTGCCCGACTGGGCCGAGGGTCCGTCCTGCGGGTTTTTCACGGCTCCTGAGGATGCGGGCCTGCTATCACCTTGCCTCACGCGCCTCGGTATCCCGAGGTTTTTCGGGGCCTGGACGCCCGATGAAGGAAAAGACTTCGATGCCGTTTGACGCCGTGATTTTCGATATGGATGGGCTGCTGCTGGATAGCGAACGGATGTTTCGCATCGTCTGGCAGTTGGCCGCAACCGATCTGGGCGTCGAGATGAACGACGCGGTTTTCCTGTCCCTGATCGGCCTCAACCGCCGTTCGGCGGAAGAGCGCTTGAGGAGCGTCTATGGCCCCTCCTGGGATCATGAAGCCCTCTATGGCCGCATCGAGCACCATTGGCATGGCATCGGCGGGCATGACGCCATTCCGCTGAAAACCGGCGTTGGGGAACTGCTGGACCATCTCGACGCCTCCGCCCTGCCCCGCGCCGTCGCAACCTCCACCGCGCGGAAGAACGCCGAACATAAGCTTACCAAGGTTGGGCTGCTGGATCGGTTCCACGGGCTCGTCGGCGGCGACGATGTGGCAGCAGGCAAACCCGCCCCCGACCCGTACCTGAAAGCCGCCGCCCTGCTGAAGGTCGATCCCGCCCGCTGCCTCGCGCTTGAAGACAGCCCCAACGGCCTGCGGGCGGCGAGAGCCGCTGGGATGACCGTTATCATGGTCCCCGACCTCATCGCC
>NZ_JBILQX010000226.1:0-4813 GCF_044372965.1 Elstera sp.
TTGCTCATCTGATTTCTTGTGGTCGGTGTCTTTGAAGAACAGCCGCAGAGAGACTTCGTTGAGATCAGCCGCCACCCGCTCCAGTACATCGGCCGCGCGCTCCAAAATCGCCTCCAGCAACCCAACCAGCAGGGCTTCCGGGATGGTATCCTCGGGCGGCAGGGTGCAGACGCGGGCAACGAAGGTGCGGAAGGGGAGCGGATCGACCCGGCGAACGCTGACCAGCGTTGTGGCCGTCATGACGAAGGTGATTTGGGTGCGCAAGGGCCGGCCTTCAGCCACGCCGGTAATGATGACGGCGGTCATCACCAAGGCCCCATTTTCCCGATAGAGCCGCGCCGATTCTTCGACCGGGCGGCGGTCTTCGGCGGTCGGAATTTCGATACCCAGCAGTGCCTCGGCGGCTTTTTCTTCGTCGACGGTGGGACTGTGTAAATCAATCCATCGGACCGCCCCCGCCTCGGCGGGCAGGGCGGGGAGCGGGGTCAGCCGGGTATCGACGATTCCGTAGGCGGTAAGCATCGAGAAATGGCGCCTAACGGGGCGCCATTACCATAATCATCTGTCGGCCTTCCATCTTGGGCATCTGTTCCACTTTCGCAATCTCATCGAGATCGTCGCGAACGCGGACCAGCACTTGCATGCCCAATTCTTGGTGGGCCAGCTCGCGGCCCCGGAAGCGCAGGGTGACTTTAACCTTGTCCCCTTCATTGATGAACTTAATCATGGCCCGCATTTTAACGGCATAATCATTGTCATCGATCATCGGGCGAAGTTTGATTTCCTTCACTTCGATGATTTTTTGCTTCTTCCGAGCTTCGGCCTTACGCTTCTGCTCTTCGAAATTGAACTTACCGTAGTCGAGAATCTTACAGACAGGCGGAATGGCTTGGGCTGCGACTTCAACCAAGTCCATCCCTTCATCTTCGGCCCGTTCCAGCGCTTCACGCAGCGAAACAATACCGACCATTTCGCCGTCCGCCCCGACCAGGCGGACCTGCATCGAAGTAATCTCGTGATTGATGCGGGGCCCGTCGCGGGTCGGCACCATGTCTTGTGGGATCCTAGCTATGGCTCACTCCTATTGAACGCCAACGATAAACAAAGACGAAGAGAGTCCCGGGGCTATGCCGCCGGGACCTTCGCTTCTTCCCCTAATCTAGTCAGGGCTACCGCAAGATCAAGCACTTCCTGCGCATCCCCGTCCATCCGGCGGATGGCGACGGTGCGATTCTCGGCTTCGCGGCGGCCCACAACCAGCATTACCGGCACTTTTGCCAGCGAATGCTCGCGAACCTTGTAGTTGATTTTTTCATTGCGCGTGTCGATTTCCGCCCGCAAACCGGCGGCTTTGCAGGCGGCGAGCACCTCTTGCGCGTAAACTTCGGCATCGCTGGTGATATTGGCGACCACCACTTGCAGCGGGGCGAGCCACAGCGGCAGCTTGCCCGCATAATGTTCGATGAGAATGCCGATGAAGCGCTCCAGGCTGCCCAAAATCGCCCGATGCAGCATGACGGGGCGGTGGCGGGCGCTATCTTCGCCGATATAGGAGGCATCAAGGCGCTCCGGCAGCACGAAATCAAGCTGCAAGGTGCCGCATTGCCACGTCCGGCCGATGGCATCGGTCAGGTGGAATTCCACCTTCGGGCCGTAGAAAGCGCCTTCGTTCGGCAGTTCTTCGAAGGGCAGCCCGGCGGCATTCAGCGCGTCGCGCAGGCCTTGTTCGGCCCGGTCCCAGGTTTCATCGGTCCCGGCGCGGACATCGGGGCGCAGGGCCAGCTTCACGCTGACCTGATCGAGCCCGAAGCCGAGATCGCGGTACACGCCCAGTTGCAGCTTACAATAGTCGAGCGATTCCGAGGTGATCTGGTCTTCCCGGCAGAAGATATGCGCATCATCCTGGGTAAAGGCGCGCACGCGCATAATGCCGTGCAAGGAGCCCGAGGATTCATTGCGATGGCACGCGCCGAATTCGGCCATGCGGATCGGAAGGTCCCGATAAGACTTCAGCCCTTGCCGGAACACCTGCACATGCGCGGGGCAGTTCATCGGTTTAATGCCGAACAGGCGCTCGCCCGCATCGACTTCGACCTTGAACATATTATCGCCGTACATGTCCCAGTGGCCGGAGGCTTTGAACAGCGAGCTATCGACCAACTGCGGGGTTTTCACCTCCACATAGCCGTTGAGGTCCAGCCGCCCGCGAATGAAGTTTTCCAGCGTGCGGAACAGGGTCCAGCCCTTCGGGTGCCAGAACACCATGCCCGCCGCTTCTTCTTGCTGATGAAACAGGTTCATCTCGCGGCCAAGCTTGCGGTGATCGCGCTTTTCGGCTTCGGCAAGCTGGAACAGATATTGGTCCAGCTCTTCTTGGGTCCGCCACGCCGTGCCATAGATGCGCTGAAGCTGCGCCTTGCTGGCATCGCCGCGCCAGTAAGCGCCGGAGACTTTGGTCAGCTTGAAGGCTTGGCCAATTTTGCCCGTGGCGGGCAAATGGGGGCCATAGCACAGGTCCAGCCAATCATCGCCCTGGCGGTAGATGGAAATATCCTCCGCCGCATCGATTTCGCCGATCCATTCCGCCTTAAAGCTTTCGCCCTTTTCGGTGAAATAGGCGACCGCCTGATCGCGGCCCCAGACTTCGCGGGTAAAGGGCAGGTTGCGCTTCACGATCTCGCGCATGCGCGCTTCGATGCCCGCAAGGTCTTCGGTCGAAAACGGCTCGGCGCGGTGGAAATCGTAGTAGAAGCCCGTTTCGGTTGCCGGGCCGAACGTCACTTGCGTGCCAGGGAAAAGCTCCTGCACCGCCTGCGCCATGATGTGGCTGCAATCGTGACGGATGAGTTCGAGCGCTTCCGGCGACTTCAGCGTGATGATTTCAAGCTTGGTGTCGGTCGTGAGAGTCGTAGTTAGGTCTTTCACTTCGCCGTTGATTTTGATGGCGAGGGCAGCCTTTGCCAGCCCCGCCCCGATGTCGGCAGCCACCGCCGCGCCCGTGACCGGACCGGGGAACTCCCGCACACTGTTATCGGGAAGGGTAATCCTAATCATGTCACTCACTTCGAATTTTGACGCGCAGGGGGAATCCTGCTACCGCCGACCTTCTGAGAGCCGCGCTTTTCTGTCAAGCCTTGGCCGCGCGGGGCCGGGTCAATAAGAGCGCAAGGACCGGGACGCCCCCCGTGCCAGGCCCGCATAGTCTCAGCGCATTCCGCTTCGCTTCATCAGAGACGCTGCTATGCTCGACATCACCCCGATCCAACCGGATTTTGCCCCCGTGACCGACACGCCTTCCCCCGATGACGCGCGCTACGCGCAAATCCTGGCGCGTGATGCCAGCCAGGACGGGCTTTTCTGGTATGGCGTGATGACGACCGGCGTCTATTGCCGCCCCGGCTGCGCCTCGCGCGGGCCGAAGCGGCAGAATGTGCGCTTCTACGCCAGCACCGCCGAGGCGCAGACCGACGGTTTACGCGCCTGCAAGCGCTGCCGCCCCGATGCGATTGCGAGTAGAGCCCATCACATCGCCGCGATCACCCGCGCCTGCCGCCTGCTCGAAACTTCCGAGACCTTGCCGAATTTGGAAGAACTGGCGGCGGAAGCGCATCTCAGCCCGTTCCACTTCCACCGGCTGTTCAAGGAAATCACCGGCGTCACGCCCAAGCACTACGCCCAAAGCCAACGCCGAACCCGCGTGCAGGCCGCGCTGCAAAGCGAAGGCAGCGTGACCGAAGCCGTCTATGCCGCCGGGTTCGGCTCCTCTGGGCGTTTTTACGAGGCCGCCGAGGGGATGCTGGGGATGAGCCCGACGCGCTACCGCCAGGGCGGTACAGATTTACGCATTCACTATGCCGTCGCTCCCTGCTGGCTCGGGCAGGTGCTGGTCGCCGCGACCGTGACGGGGCTGTGCTGCCTCACCCTGGGCGATGGGGCCGAGGATCTGATCGCCGATCTGCACATCCGTTTCCCGAAGGCGGTGCTGGTTCCGGCAGAAGACGATTTCAGCACCACGGTCGCCGCCGTCGTCGCCTTCATCGAAACCCCCGCCCTGGGCCTCGCCCTGCCGCTCGATATTCAAGGCACCGCCTTTCAACAGCGCGTCTGGCAGGCCTTGCGCGCGGTCCCGGCGGGTAAAACCGCAAGCTATGCCGAAATCGCCGCCACCATCGGCCAGCCCACCGCCGCCCGCGCCGTCGCCGGAGCCTGCGCCGCCAATCCGCTGGCCATTGCCGTCCCGTGTCATCGGGTGGTGCGCGAAGGCGGCGCTATTTCCGGCTATCGCTGGGGCGTCGAGCGCAAGAAGAAGCTGTTGGCGCGGGAGCGGGGATGAGGCCGGTGTAGGTTAGGGGTTTCACCCCTAACAACCCCAACCAAGGGGCGTGCCCCTTGGTAATCCCATTTATTTTACTGACTCACTCCGATGATCAACGAGCTTTCTCCGAACCGAAACCGGGTTCTCCAAGGGGCCGCAGCCCCTTGGGCGGGAGCACGAGGGCAGCGCCCTCGTACTTTCTATCCTCGCCCCACCCTCACTCCGCCGCTGCGATATCGGCGATAATCAGCCGCTCGTTGCGCACGCGCCCGTCGCGTTGAACGGTGATATCGACGGGTTTGCCGATGCCGATTTGGTCGAGCAGGGCGGCGAGATTGGCGATTCCGGCGACGGGCTGGCCTGCGACATGGGTAATGACGTCGCCCAAGCGTCCGCCGCTGCGGTCAATCCCCTTCAGCCCCAGGCGCGCGGCGGGACTGCCGGGGATGACCGAGGCGACGATGAGGCCGGAAACGCCGAAGCGGGCGGCGAGCTCGT
>NZ_JBILQX010000227.1:0-4788 GCF_044372965.1 Elstera sp.
TGTGGGCGATCTTGCGGGCAATGCCGCCCTGATCCGCGCCACCCGGGCCGAGGCGGCCAAAGCCGGGGCCGACCTGATCCTGTTCAGCGAACTCACCCTCTCCGGCTATCCGCCCGAAGATTTGGTTCTGCGCCCAAAATTCCTCGCCGAGTGCCGAGCCGAATTGGAATCCCTCGCCGCCGACACCGCCGACGGCGGCCCCGCCCTGCTGCTGGGGGTTCCGCTTGAACTCGGCGGGCAGCCGGGCAATTGCGTCGCCCTGCTCGACGGCGGGAAAGTCGCCGCCGTTCGGGTTAAGCACGATCTGCCGAACTATGGCGTGTTCGACGAAAAGCGCGTTTTCATCCCCGGCCCCATCCCCGGCCCAATTCTGTTTCGTGGCGTCAAGTTGGGCGTGCCGATTTGCGAGGATATGTGGACGCCCGACGTGTCCGAGGCGCTGGCCGAAATGGGGGCGGAAATTCTGCTGGTGCCGAACGGCTCGCCTTTCGAGGATGGTAAAACCGCCGAACGGCGCGCCCTCGCCCGTGCCCGCATTCAAGAAACCGGCCTGCCGCTCGTCTACGTCAATCAAGTCGGCGGGCAGGACGAAATGGTGTTCGACGGCGCGTCCTTCGCTGTGGGCTCCGACGACCGCACCGTGCTGACCCTCCCCGCCTTTCAATCGGCCCTGGGAATTATTACCCTCGACCGGGGCACCGACGGTAAGCTTCTGCTCAGCAGCCCGCAGAAACCCGCGCCGGACATCGGCCGCGATGAAGCACTCTATTCGGCGATGGTCGTGGCCTTGCGCGATTACGTCGATAAGAACCGCTTCCCCGGCGTCATCCTCGGGCTTTCGGGCGGGATCGACTCGGCGCTGGCGGCGGCAATTGCCGTCGATGCCCTCGGGCCGGATCGGGTTACGGGCGTGATGATGCCCTCGCCCTATACCTCGCAGGAAAGCCTGGATGATGCGGCGGGTGTGGCGCAGCGCCTTGGGATCGCGCTGCATACGGTGAGCATCGAACCCGCGATGGCTGCGTTTAGCGCGATGCTCACCCCGCTCACCCAAGGCCGCGCCGCCGATATCACCGAAGAGAATATCCAGTCGCGCGCGCGTGGCGTGACGCTGATGGCGCTGAGCAATAAGCTGGGGGCGATGGTGCTTTCGACCGGTAATAAGTCGGAAATGGCGGTGGGTTATGCCACGCTCTACGGCGATATGTGCGGCGGCTACGCCATTCTGAAAGACCTGTATAAGACGGATGTGTTCGCCGTCTGCCGCTGGCGTAATCGCCAAGCTCCGGCGGGCGCGCTGGGGCCGGTCTCGGGCTCAGACACGCTGGTGATGCCCGAGCGCGTCATCACCAAACCGCCGACCGCCGAGCTGAAGCCGAACCAGACCGATCAAGACACGCTGCCGCCCTATGACGTGCTCGATGCGATTCTGGCCGGGATCATCGAAGGCCAAAACTCCCACGCCGAAATCGTCGCAGCGGGCTACCCGGAAGCGCTGGTGACGCGCGTCTGGGGCATGCTCGACCGGGCCGAATATAAGCGCCGCCAATCCGCCCCAGGGGTGAAACTCACCCGCCGCAGCTTCGGGCGCGAACGCCGGTATCCGATCACCAACGGGTATCGGGGCGGTTAAACATGGTGGACGCGCGGCCCAGGGTGTTGATGATCGCCGGACCCAACGGGGCCGGAAAAACCACTTTCGCCCGCGCCTTCCTGCCGAACGAAGGCCAGTGCAAGCGCTTCATCAACGCCGATCTAATCGCGGCGGGCCTGTCGCCCTTCGAGCCTGAGCGGGTGGCCCTGCAAGCCGGTCGCCTGATGCTGGACGAAATCGCCCGCGCGGTCGCCGACCGGGAGAGTTTTGCGGTTGAGACGACGCTCTCGGGGCTCGGGTATTTGCGGCAGATAAAGGCGTGGCGGGCGGCGGGGTATCGGGTGAGTTTATATTTTCTCTCCCTGCCCTCGCCCGAACTTGCGATTGCGCGGGTGAAATTGCGGGTTCAGCAAGGCGGACATAACATTCCCGAACCCGTCATTCGGCGGCGTTTTGCAGCAGGCTTGCATAACTTGATGGAACATTACCGTTTTGTGGTTGATGGCTGGGCGCTGTATAGTACTGGAGGAATTGAGCCGATTTTGCAGGATGGCGGAGGCGAGCTATGAGCGAAGCACCGACAATTGTAACGCTGCCAAAAGGTGCTTATACAGCCCTAGAAGCGCTAAAGCGGGCAGCAGATGAAGCGCGAAAGAAAAAAGAAAAAATGGAAAAAGCTGATTCACATCATTCCGGCACATTTATTATTTCAGATATAACACAAAATAAGTGAAAGTTGTAAAAATGAAAACGATCCGGAAAAAGAAATTTTCGTCTTTTTTAGATAAAAAAGAATTAAATATAATGGTAAGATTATGTTTATCCATTCAAGATATTATGAAAATTCATGAATATTACCTTATATGTGAAAAAGAAAATGGACATTTATCAGAAAAATTGTATCTGATTAAAATTACCGTCGGGCATTTACTAGAGGCACATACTGTTGTAAAGCAGTTATTTGATTACTCAAAAAACAACCCGTCTTGCGACACAAAACAATTACTTGACTCATTGAATAAGGTAGATAAAGAAAATATCCAAAAATATAAATCTAGAATGAAAATATTACGGTCTAATATGGAAAAAATACGAAATAATCTAACATTTCATTATAGATGATGATAAGAAATTAGTTGAAAAATCAATAGAAGATCTAGATTCAAAGACATTTAATATTGAATATTCTACAAATAATTATAGATATATATCAGCTCCAGATAAAATATTAGATCACGTTTTTACAAAAAATAATCTCTACCCAAAAGGAATAAAAAATATAGATGAATTATTTTTGCAATTGAATCAAATTTATCATATTTTCCTGGATGTATTTACTGAAATTTGCTTTCAATATTTTGAACAAAGCTCAAAAAAATCAAATTGGGATCTATTCAGAAAGCCCCCCGCCTCTCCCAAGGCAGGGGATCCTTAAGGGCCAACCGGCCCTTAAGCGGGGTGCCGGGGCAGCGCCCCGGAGAACAACCCGCCGACTTGCCCCGCGCCACCGCGTCCCGGCAAATTTGACCCCCGCAGTATGATAAAGTATGATTCTTGTGGTTTCGCTGGGGAGCAACCCATGTCCACGTCTTTGGAACGTCTGACCGTCACCATGCCTGCGGAAATGGCCGCCGCGATTAAGCAGGCGGTGGAGGATGGCGACTATGCTTCGACCAGCGAAGTCGTTCGGGAAGCCGTGCGCGACTGGAAACTACGGCGTCAAATTGCGCTCAGCGATTTATCGGCGCTCAAGGCGGATATCGATCAGGGTTTGGCGGATCTCGCAGCGGGGCGGGTTAAGGCCTTCGATGCGGATCGCATCATTGCGCGGGGGAAGGCATTATTGGCCGCACGCTCCAGCTAACCGACCGCGCCGAACAGGATTTGGCGGTGATTTGGGCCTATATCGCTGAGGAAACCTCGGAAACAGCCGCAACTCATTTCGTGGCGAAGCTATACGCTCTGTGCGAGCGGCTTCTG
Organism: Elstera sp.; assembly: GCF_044372965.1. Lineage (NCBI taxonomy): Bacteria > Pseudomonadati > Pseudomonadota > Alphaproteobacteria > Rhodospirillales > Rhodospirillaceae > Elstera > Elstera sp. The sequence continues at coordinate 3,575 of NZ_JBILQX010000227.1, forward strand.
GCGTTTCCGTTGGCAAACGCCGAGAGGCCCCAACTGGCCCCCGGCCTGCGGGTCGCTTTTCAGAGCCCTTATGCCCTCTATTATGTCGCCGACGCCCAAAGCGTCACGATCATTCGCGTCTTGCACGGAGCCCGCGATCTTGGGGCGATTGCCGATCAAGGCGGGTTTAACCCCTAACCTTGACCGGCGATCCAACCAGCCCTATTCGCCCAGCGCCGCCGCCCCTTCGAGGGCTGCCGACACGGCGGTAATCACGGCGGCGATTTTCACCACGGCTTGAACCTGTTCCTTTGTCGCGCCTTTTTTGAAGACTTCGTGCTCGTGGCTTTCGATGCACATGCCGCAGCCGTTCACCGCAGAGACGGCGAGTGACCAGAGTTCGAAGTCGAGGCCATCGGCGCCGTGGCCCACCATGCCGTTCATCCGCAGGCCTGCGCGCATCGTCTTGAAGTCGGCGGTGGGCGAGAGGTGGACGTAGCGGTAGTAGATATTGTTCATGCCCATCAGGGCTGCGGCGGTTTTCGCGGCGGTGATGTTGGTGGCGTCGATTTTGTCGGCGGCTTCGGCGGCGATTGCGGCGATGACGGCGGAGTTGCGCGCGGCGATGGCGGTGGCAAGGGCCGTGCCCCAAATCTGGGTCGCCGACAGCATTGGCTGCGACAGCACCGAGGAGAGGTTGAGGCGCAGGTCCTTCGCGTAATCGGGCAGCGCGGACTTCAAGGTTTCGATAGACATAGCGTCTCCTTTTCCGCGCCGGGCGCGGGTCTTTCGAGAGAATTGTGATGGCCGGGGCCGTCCTGAAACAGGACTCGCTGTCACCGGACGGCCCCGGCACGCCCCCGCCGCAAGGGTGCGACGGGGGCAGTCTTAGGCTGGATTAGAGCGTTGCTTCGCCCTGTTTCCAGTTGCAGGGGCAGAGTTCGTCCGTCTGCAGCGCATCGAGGATACGCAGGGCTTCTTGCGGGTTACGGCCGACCGACAGATCGTTGACGGTGACGTGACGGATAACGCCTTCTGGATCGACGATGAAGGTGGCGCGCAGGGCAACGCCGGCGTTCTTTTCCAAGATGCCGAGGTCGGTCGAAAGTTCGCGCTTAATATCGGCCAACCACGGGAAGGTGAGCGGCTTCAGGTCGGCGTGATGGGTGCGCCAAGCGGCATGCACGAAATCGCTATCGGTCGAGGCACCGATCAGCACGGCATCGCGATCGGCG
>NZ_JBILQX010000068.1:0-17160 GCF_044372965.1 Elstera sp.
AACCCACGCGCTTTCAGTAAAAAGGGCGGCCCTAAGGCCGCCCTTTTCATTTGAAGCCTGCCCCCGTCAGCTATGGCTGCCGTCGGCCTCGTCAATATCGATCGGCACGCCCGGCATATCCTTGGTCGTGCGCATGACAAGGGCCGAGCGCACATGGGCAACATTCTTCGCCGCCGTCAGTTTGGTGGTGAGGAAACGTTGGTAATCTTCCCAATCCTGGGCGACGACCTTCAGCAAATAGTCCACATCCCCGGTGAGCAGCGCGCATTCGCGCACTTCCGCCCAGTGGGAGACCATCTCTTCGAACGCGCGCAGATCGGTGTCCGACTGACTGGACAGGCCGACTTGGGCGAAAACCGTCACCCCAAACCCCAAAGCTTCCGGGTTGATATTGGCGTGATAGCCCCGAATGAGACCGGCTTTTTCGAGAGCGCGAACCCGGCGCAGGCACGGCGGCGCGGAGATGCCCACCCGCTGCGCGAGTTCCACATTCGTCATGCGCCCGTCGGCCTGGAGATCGCGGAGGATCCGCCGATCAATCCGGTCCAACTTGATTTGTCGCATTTTTACGATCCGCCCTTGGGGTTTCTAGACATATAATTTCTTATAACCTCTCTATTCGGTTACGTCATGCCCAATTCTCAGTCAGCCGTTTCATCCGACACTGCTTTGCCACCGCTGACGGTGTGGCTGCTGTGCGACGATAAGGCGGGAACGCTCAATCAGGCGCGCGGCGTGGCCGAGCGGTTGGCAGGATTGCTGCCTAGGCCGATGGTCGTTCAAGAGCATCCCGCTCGGGCCCGGTTTCCGTTCAAATTTCTTCCAGCCCGGCTGTGGGGGCTGCTCGGGTCGAATTTTGCCGTTGCAGCCCTTATTCCGATGCTTACGCCCCCCTGGCCTGATCTGGTGATTGCCGCAGGCCGCAGCGCCGTTGCCCCCGCTGCTGCGATTCGGCGGTTGAGCGGGGGTACGACGCGCGTCGTTGCCCTTCAGAACCCGCGCATGCCGCTGCCGCGCTTCGATTTGGTGATAGCGCCGGTTCACGATGGGTTGATCGGACCAAATCTCCTTACCCTCGAGGGCGCGCCACACCGGGTTTCTGCCGCGCGTTTGGCCGAGGCCGCGGCTCACCCGCCGCCCGCCCTCGCGGCCCTCAAAGCCGATGCGGGGGCCGCCGGAAAGCCCTTCGTTGCCGTGCTTCTCGGCGGTAACAGCGCCCGTTATCGGTTCGATACCGCCACCGCCGACCGACTCGCGACCGCTGTCGCCCAGTTAGCCGAAAGCGGTGCGCGCTTGGCGATCACCCCATCGCGGCGCACCCCGCCTGGGGTGGTTGACCGGCTGCAAACCGCGCTCGCCCCCTTCCCGCATTTCTTTTGGGATGGTAGCGGCGAAAACCCGTATCTGGCCCTACTGGCCCTTGCCGATCATTTGCTGGTAACGGGCGATAGCGTGTCGATGCTCTCGGAAGCGGCGAGCACCGGCAAGCCGGTCTACCGTATCGATCTGCCGGGAAAGCCTGGGAAATTCGCGCTCTTCCATCAGCGGTTAGAGGCGTTGGGGCTCGTTCGCCCCTTCACGGGGGCCTTGTTCGAGACCGATCCGCCGCCCTTCGATGAAACTGGCCGCGCCGCCGCTGCCGTCGCGGCTTTGCTGCGGTAAGCGCCCACAGGGGCTTTTCCGCCGGACTAGAAAAGCGTATGACCCCGATATGACTCGTCTGCTGCGCCAAACGCCCCATTCGCCCGTGCCTGGGCCGGTCCCCTCGCGTCGTTCGGGAGGCTCCTCCCCCGAGGAAGGCTCGCGCTGGCACCGCCTCACCCGAGGATCGGGCCCCTGGGCGGGGCTGCTGGCCCTCTGCCTTGTGCTGTTTTTGCCAGGGATGCTGACCCTGCCGCCGTTCGACCGCGACGAAGCGCGCTTCGCCCAGGCCAGCCGCCAGATGCTGGAGAGCGGCGATTATATCCGCATCTCCTTTCAGCACGAACCGCGCAATAAAAAGCCCATCGGCATCTATTGGGCGCAGGCGGCCTCCGCCCATTTGTTCGGCGGGGACGAAGCCCCCATTGGGGCCTATCGCCTGCCCTCGGCGCTTGCGGCCACCGCTGCGGTGCTGCTGCTGTTTGCGGGATTGCGACGACAGACCGACCCGGCCACTGCCTTCCTCGCCGCCTCTCTGCTTGCGGCGACGCTGTTGACCGTGGTCGAAGCCCATCTCGCCAAGACCGACGCCGCCTTGCTCGCCTGCACCGTCGGCGCGCAAATGGCGCTGCTGCGCGCCTATCGGCCTTTGCCCGACGAAGCCGCCCTGCCGCTGCGCTACACGGCCCTGTTCTGGGGCGCGCTCGGGGCGGCGATTCTCGTGAAAGGCCCCGTCGTGCCGATGGTGGTCGGCGTCACCTTGCTCGCGCTCGGGGTTGCCGATAAATCCTGGGGGTGGCTGAAGCGCCTGCGCCCCCTGATGGGCCTGCCGCTGGCCGCCCTGATCGTCGCGCCCTGGACCCTCGCCATTCTCGCCCAACCGGGCGGCGGGAGCACGGCGGCGGGCGGGAATTTCTTCGTTGATGCCATTCGCGGCGACCTGCTGCCGAAACTGATCGGCAGCCAGGAAGGCCACGGCGCACCGCCGGGCCTCTACCTCGCCCTGCTCGCCGTGACCTTCTTCCCCGGCACGCTGCTGCTCATTCCGGCCTTACGCGCCGCCTGGAAAACGCGGCTCGACCCGCTGGTGCGCTTCGCCCTTGCCTGGGTTCTGCCCTGCTGGCTGATTTTCGAGTTGATCCCGACGAAGCTGCCCCATTACGTGCTGCCGCTCTATCCGGCCTTGGCCCTGTTGGTGGCGCGCTTTGCCCTCACCGCCGTCGTCGATCAGGTAACGCCGTGGTCGGCGCGGATTTCCCAAGTGCTGTGGGGGCTGGTGGCGCTGCTGCTGGCGACAGTCTCGGTCGGAATCGGACTGTATTTCGATCAAGCCTTGAACCCGCTGGCGGTAATCGCCGCCGCCGTGTTCCTCATCGGCGGCGGGCTAACGCTGCGGTGGGTGTGGATCGGTGCGGGTGCCCCCGCCTTAGTCAGCGCGATTACGATGGCGGCCTTAGGGTATGGCGTATTGCTCTCGGGCGTGCTGCCCGCAAGTTCCGGCTTTTTCCTGTCGCGCAGTTTGGCCGCGCAGGCCGAGGTTTTAAGCCCCGGCGCGCGGCTGGTGGCGGCGGGCTATGCCGAGCCCAGCCTCGTCTTCCTCACCCAAACCACGACCCGCCTAACCGATGCCGAGACCGCCGCCCAGCTTTTGGCTGACCGGCAGGCCGATCTTGCCTTGATCGGCGACCGCGACATCACCAAGTTCCGGGAAGCCGCCGAGGCTGCCAAGGTTCCCGTGGAGGCCCTTAGCATCGAGCGCGGGTATAATTACTCCAAGGGGCGTTGGGTGACGGTCACTTTCTTTCGGCGCGCGGGCTGATTAATGCGGGCGCTTCTCGTTTTTTGCACCGCAGCGCTGCTGGGGGCGATGTTCATTGCCGTGCCGGAGATTGACCGGGGCGTAGCGGCGCTGGGCTATCGGCCAGGCGCGGGGTTTGCTCTCGGTCAGGCCTTCCCCTTCCAGGCGCTGCACAACGCCGTTCCCTATCTTATGGCCCTCATTCCGCTTGGAGCCGTGGGACTGTGGCTCGCCCGCCGCTTGAGTGGCCTGGAAGCCGCCTTTCTGCTGCTGGCGGTTGGCCTCGGGCCGGGGCTGCTGGCCAATACGATTCTGAAAGATAATTGGGGCCGCGCCCGCCCGTCCCATACAATTGAATTTGGCGGAACAAAGCACTTCTCTCCGCCCCTGATCCCTGCCGATCAATGCGCGAAGAACTGCGCCTTTGTTTCCGGCGATGCCGCCGGAGGTTTCGCCTTTCTCGCCCCCGCGCTCCTAGTCCCGCTGGCGTGGCGACGCCGGGCGGTTTTGGCAGCCTTGGCGACGGGGGCGCTGTTCGGCGCGAACCGGATTTTGCAAGGTGGACACTTCTTCTCTGATGTCATCTTCGCTGGCTTCTTCGTTGGCGGGCTGATTTGGGCGCTGCATTGGGCGATGCTCGATCCTGGCGGCGCACGGCTACGGGCGGTTTTGGCGGCCCAAACATCGACCCCGGTGCGACGCTACCGCCTTTACGCAGCGGTCATTCTCCCGCTCATTCCCATCAGCATCCTGGCCTTCGACCGCGATATTGCCCGCTGGTCGCGCGGCCTGCCCGAGGGCCTGCGGGCGGTTTTTGAAGAGATCACCAGACTCGGCCTCGGGGTCTGGTGGCTGGTGGGTTCGGCGCTGATCGTCGCTTGGTGCGGGTTTGCAGCCTGGCGCGCGGCAGACGCTGAAACGCAGGCGCGCTGGATGGCGCGAATGCGCCCACCACTGTTCTTTTTCAGCGCCTGCGCGGTGAGCGGGATCACCAATTCCGGCTTGAAGGCCATCATCGGCCGCACGCGCCCCCGGCTGTTTTTTGATCGCGCGCTCTACACCTTCGATCCGCCCGCGCTGAAAGCCGTCTATCTGTCGCTGCCCTCCGGCCATACGGCGATGGTGTTTGCCGTCGCAACCTCGCTGGCGCTGCTGTTGCCTCGGCACTGGGCACCCGCCCTCTATAGTTTCGCCACCGTGATCGCGTTCAGCCGGGTCATCACCAATGCCCATTGGCTCGCCGACATTCTCGCGGGCTCGCTGGTGGGGATTGGCATGACGCTTTTATGTCACCAGTTCTTTGTGAAACGAGCATGGCTCATGCCTAAATAACGGACGAAAAGACAGAATTTCGGGCAACAGCCCCTTGTTTGCAGGGGCAACGCCCGGTAGGGTCATCATTGAGGAATATGGGGGTTGCAGGAATGGCGGAGCAGCGCCACACAAAGGTTTTGATTATTGGCGCGGGCCCGGCGGGCTATACGGCGGCGATTTATGCCGCGCGCGCCAATCTAAAGCCAATGCTGACCACGGGCATGACGCCCGGCGGCCAACTCACCATCACCACCGATGTCGAAAACTACCCCGGTTTTGCGGACGTGATCCAAGGTCCTTGGCTGATGGAACAGATGCGCGCGCAGGCGGAACACGTCGGCACCGAAATCGTCTACGATCTCATCACGACCGTCGATTTCAATACCCGCCCCTTCCGTGCGACCGGCGATAGCGGCACGGTTTACACCGCCGATAGCATCATCATCTGCACGGGCGCAACCGCGCGCTGGCTGGGCTTGCCTGCTGAAGAGCATTTGCGCGGGGCCGGGGTTTCCGCCTGCGCCACCTGCGACGGGTTCTTCTTCCGGGGTAAAAACGTGGCCGTGATCGGCGGGGGCAATACGGCGGTCGAAGAGGCGCTGTATCTCACCAATCACGCCAGCCATGTGACGCTGATCCATCGGCGCGATAGTTTGCGTGCCGAAAAAATCCTGCAAGATCGGCTGTTCGCCCATCCCAAGGTAACAGTGATCTGGAACCATGTGGTCGACGATATTCTCGCCACAGGCACCCCGCCGACGGTGAGTGCGGTTCGGCTGAAAAACACGCTCGATGCCTCGGTTCAAGATTTGCCCGTGGACGGCGTGTTCGTTGCCATCGGCCACGTCCCGCAAACCGAGTTGTTCAAAGGCAAGCTGGCGCTCGATAGCGACGGCTACCTCATCACCGCGCCGGATTCGACGGCAACCAATATCCCCGGCGTGTATGCGGCGGGCGATGTGAAAGATAAGCATTTCCGCCAAGCCGTTACGGCGGCGGGAATGGGCTGTATGGCGGCCCTTGAGGCCGAAAAGTTTCTCGCTAGTCAGGCCGTTCGCGCCGAAGCTGCCGAGTAACGACACCAAGCGCCCTCTCCATCCGGGAGCGGGCAGGAACGGAGGGGTAAAATGGACTGGGACAAGCTGCGTGTCTTCCTGGCGGTCGCCGAAGCGGGAAGTTTCACGCATGCCGGGGACTCGCTGAATCTCAGCCAGTCGGCGGTTAGCCGCCAAATCAGCGGGCTCGAAGATAGCCTCTCGGTTCCCTTGTTCCACCGTCATGCCCGCGGCCTGATCCTGACGGAACAGGGCGAGCTTCTGTACCGAACGACCAAGGAAATCTTCGCCAAGCTAGCGATGGCCGAGGCGATGCTAAACGAAAGCAAGGATCGCCCGAAAGGCCCGTTGAAGGTAACGACGACGGTGGCCTTCGGCTCAACCTGGCTCGCCCCCCGACTGAATGAGTTTTTGGAGCTTCACCCGGAAATCAGCCTAACGCTGCTGCTGGATGATGACGAGCTTGACCTGTCGATGCGCGAAGCCGATGTGGCCGTGCGCATGACCGTGCCGCGCCAGGCCGATCTTATTCAGCGCCACCTGACCACTTTCCACTTCCACATCGTCGCCTCGGAAGCCTACCTGAAGGAGCATGGCACGCCCGCCGATCTGGCCGATCTCGGCAATCATCGGCTGATTTGCTATGGCGACCCGAAGCGCGCGCCCTTCCCCGAAGTGAATTGGCTGCTGAAGGCCGGCGGGAATGACTTTTCCAGCCGGGCGGTGCTGAAGGTGAATAATTTCTACGCCATCTACCGGGCGGTGAAATCGGGCATCGGTATCGCGGCGCTGCCGGATTACATGACCAACGACGATTCCGGCCTGATTCGCCTGCTGCCGGACGTGGAAGTTCCCGCCGTTCCGGCTTATTTCGTCTACCCGGAAGAGCTGCGCAACTCGAAGCGCATTTCGGTTTTGCGCGACTTCCTGCTGCGTCAGGTTTCCGCCCAAGCCTTCTAATTCAGTCTCTTAAGGTGCCTCCCCCCTCCGATTGGAGGGGGGAGGCATTTTTGTTTTAAGGCTCGGTAAATGTCCGGGAGACAAAGACATGCGGGTTGCGCATGTCTGGCGCGGAATTTTGCCTCTAGTTTTGAGGCGCTTAAGACCTTAAGTCTTTTCTTGTGATTGTTGCGACGCAGCAATCGACCGGGTTCCCTCCCGGTCAGGGGTTTTTTTCAAACCCTACGTCTCCCAGACGTGAAGCCTCCCTGTTCAACTTGTCCCCGCGGTTCGCCGCGGGGCTTTTTTTTGTGCGATCAATTAAGAAGACTTACGCTGAATTTTTGTTATTTGTCTTTTTTCTGTCATGATTTGAACTTCCCCCCGCTCGCCGCTTATGCTTGGCTAGAAGCCTATCAAACGGGGGAGCGTTAGAGCCATGCGGGTGATCATTGTCGGTGGAGGGATTGCCGGGCTTTCGACGGCTTGGTCGCTGCAAAAATCGGGCGCGCAGGTGACACTGCTGGAACAAGGCCCGCTGCCCAACCCGCTGGCAAGCTCGGTCGATGATCATCGGCTCATCCGTTACCCCTATGGCACGCGCCTTGGGTTCACGCGCATGGTCGGCGAAGCCTATGCCGCCTGGGATGAAATGTGGGCCGATCTCGGTGAGCGCCATTATGTCGAAACCGGCACGCTGGTGCTGGGTGGGCCAAGCAATGCCGACAATAGCGCGACAATCGATACCTTGGCGGAAGTCGGCCTCCGGGCGGGGCACGAGGTGGAATGGCTCACCGAGGCCGATCTCGCGCGCGATTACCCGTTGCTGGAAGACGCCGCAATTGCCACCGGTGGCTATCGGCTGAACAGCGGCGGCGCGTTGCGCTGCGGGCGCATCGTGCAAGCCCTCGCCCGCCACCTCGCCTTCACCGGGCTCGATATTCGCCCGAACAGCCCGGTGATTGGCGTCGATCCCGGTCGCGGCGAAGTCACCCTTGCCAGTGGCGAGCGGCTCAGCGGCGATGCCGTGGTCGTCGCAGCGGGCGCCTGGGTAACAAAACTGCTGCCGGAACTCGGTGCCCGCGTGACACCGTCGCGGCAATTGATCGTCTATGTCGCGCCGCCCGCCGAGACGGTGGCGATTTGGCAGCGGATGCCGATGATGCTGAACATCGGCGAGAATAACGCGGGCTATTATCTGGTGCCGCCCATCCCCGGTACGGGTATGAAAATCGGCGATCACCGCTTCTCCCGTCAAGGCGACCCGGACGGTCCGCGCACGGCGACCCTTGCGGAAGCCCGCGCCGTGGTCGAACAATGCCGGGGGCATATCCGCAATCTCGACGGCTACCGGATCATCGAACCCAAAGTGTGCTTCTATACGGTGGAGCCGCGCGAGAGCTTCGTTTTCCACCAGCAAGATAAGCTGCTCGCGGTTTCGGCCTGCTCGGGACACGGGTTTAAATTTGGCTCGGTAATCGGCAAGGCGGCGGCATCCCTTCTTCAAGGTCAGCGCAGCCTCGCCGAGGTGATCGCCTGGGCAAAGGGAGATTAATCAATGAGATAGATCAAATATCGAAAAAAAAGAAAATTATCCCCAGAAAATTGGCGACTCTATATATTTCATAGATTGAAAGAAAATTTTCTTAACAATATCAGCGCTCAATATTTAAAATTATATCGATATTTTTCTTAAATCACCAAATACCTTCTCCCTACTCACCTCTGAATTTAACACTAAATTAATTGAAGCATCCCAAAATGAAATTGTCTTCATTTGAGGACATTGCTCAACCGCGCGAGACAAAACACGGGAAGCATCAACAAAATCGGAGGGGATAAAATGACAACAACGCACTCGCTGAGTGACACAGTTGAACTACCTATCTGACTCGCCTTTCTGCAAATCGATACGCAGACCAAGCAGGCTCTTATAAAAGCGCGCCCGATTGTTATGGCTGCGCTTCCCGGTATTTTGGAGGCTTTTTATCAGCATTTGCGCGGCACCCCCCAGCTTGTCGCGCTCTTTGGCAATGAGAGCGGGATCAACCGCGCCAAAACCGCCCAACTCGGCCATTGGGCCGCGATTGTCGAGGGCCGGTTCGACGATGAGTATGTCGCCCTGGTTCGGCGCATCGGGGCCACCCATAGCCGCATTGGGCTTGAGCCGCGCTGGTACATCGCAGGCTATTCTTTCATCATCACCCGCTTGACCGCGGCTCTCTCCGACCATTTTCATAGCCTCTGGCAGCCGAAGCGCGCCCTGCGAGAAACCCAGCAGGCGCAACAGGCTATCTTGAAGGCGATGATGCTGGATATGGATTTTGCGATTTCCCTCTACCTTGAGGAAAATAAGGCCTCCGCTGATCGGCGATGAGTTCAATGCCTCCATCGGAACCGTGGTTTCGGGCGTGGCCGGGGCCGTTGGGACGATGCAGTCTACGGCTGAATCGATGGCCGCCGCCGCCGAAGAAACCTCGGTACAGGCAGATTCCGTAAGCAATTCGGCGAAAGCTGCGACCGACAACGTACAGGGCGTGGCCGCCGCCGCCGAGGAACTCGCCGCCTCGATTCAGGAAATCGGCCGCCGCGTCGCCGATGCCAGCACCGTTGCCCAGCGGGCATCGGAGCGGGCCCAGGCGACCGATAAAACCGTGGAAACGCTCGTGACTTCGGCGGACCAAGTCGATGCGGTCGTCTCGATGATTAAACGTATCGCCGCCCAAACCAATCTTCTGGCCCTCAATGCCTCCATCGAGGCCGCGCGGGCGGGCGATGCGGGCCGAGGGTTTGCCGTTGTGGCCCAAGAAGTCAAAAGCCTCGCCGCCGAGACCGCGCGGGCAACCGAGGAAATCACTACCCAAGTTGCCGGCATTCAAGGGGCCAGCCGCGAATCGGTCGAGGCAATCCGGGAAATCGGCACGATCATCAACCATATCAACGCCATTGCAGCGGGTATTTCCGCCGCCGTCGAGCAACAGCAGGCCGCAACAAGCGAAATCGCGGCAAGCGTGCAACGGGCGGCCTCCGGAACGGCGGCGGTGACCGACACGATGATCGGCGTAAATGATGCCGCGCGCGATACCGGGGCTGCCGCGCGCAATGTTCTAAAAGTGGCGCAAGATTTGGGGCAGAATTCCGACTATTTGAAACGCGAAGTCACCGCTTTCCTGGCCCGGATTCAATAACCGACGTTCGTCAGAAGCGCTTTTCCGGGCCAAGACTGGGTGCTTAGCCTCAGTCTTGGCGGAATATTGCCCCCTCAGGCCGCGCGGCCGATCTCTTTCAGCGAACTTAGGAGCGATAGTTTCGTGAGGGTTTTGAACGGCAGCGCGATATAGATTTGGATGCGCCGAACCATGACGGCATAGGTTTGCTCAAAGACGATCCGCTTTTCCGCGTCCGACCCCACAAAGGCCGCCGGGTCCGGCATTCCCCAATGGGCCGTCATCGGTGCGCCCGGCCACGCCGGGCACGTCTCCAAATGGGCGGCATCACAAACGGTAAAGATGAAATCCATACCGGGTGCCCCGGGTCGGCTGAACTCGCTCCAGCTTTTGGAGCGCAGGCCGGTAACGTCATGGCCCTTTTGACGAAGCAGGTCGAGCGCAAAGGGGTTCACGGTGCCAGTGGGGTGGCTCCCCGCCGAATGCGCCCGAAACCGGTCCCCCGCGATCTGATTTAAAATCGCCTCTGCCAGAATAGAGCGGGCGGAGTTTCCAGTGCAGAGAAACAAAACATTAAAATCCGGCGTATGAACGCTCACGTTAAGCTCCCCAAAGAATTTTTTTGAAACCACGTCCCCCACTATGAGCGAGCCATATGAAGAATTTATTTCAGGTAATATATTTATTTTTCCACCGCAAATTAAAACTTATTATTGAATATACATCATCAATAACAACCATCGCCCCCATGCGGACACGAAGGTCTTTGAGAAAACTAAGGGCATCCCAGCTTAGTTTTCCCAAAACAGGCCATTTCTTCCGTTCCGCGATCTGGTTAACTCTCGCGGCGAATACTAAGCAAAACTTCGCGTTTCCCAACATGATTGGGGGCACCAACCACACCCTCCGCCTCCATCCGCTCCACGAGGCGGGCAGCGCGGTTATAGCCGATCTGAAGGTAGCGCTGGATGAAACTGGTCGAGGCTTTGCGCTCGCGCATCACCAGCGCCACCGCCTGATCGTAAAGCTCGTCCTGCGGGCCGTCACCCGCCCCACCCGAAAGGCCAAGGCCGCCCCGCTCCTCCTCGACCTCTTCTTCGGTGGTCACGCCTTCCACATAGTCGGGTAAGCCCTGACTCTTGAGGAACTGAACAACCTGTTCGACCTCTTGGTCAGAGACAAAGGGCGCGTGCACGCGGGTAATGCGCCCGCCGCCCGCCATATGCAGCATATCGCCCTGGCCGAGGAGCTGTTCGGCCCCGGCATCGCCCAGAATGGTGCGGCTATCGATCTTGCTGGTTACTTGGAAGCTGATACGCGTGGGGAAATTCGCCTTGATCGTGCCGGTAATCACGTCCACCGAAGGCCGTTGGGTGGCCATGATGATGTGAATGCCCGCAGCCCGCGCCATTTGCGCCAAGCGCTGAATAGTGGCTTCGATTTCCTTGCCCGCCACCAGCATCAAATCGGCCATTTCATCGACGATGATGACGATATAGGGCAGATGCTTGAGGTCGATGGGCTGGTCTTCAAAAATCGGCTGCCCATTGGCGCGGTCGATGCCTACGGGCACCCGGCGCGTCGGCTTTTCGCCGGTGATTTCCATTTCCGCAACCCGGCCATTATAGCCTTCGATATTGCGCACGCCGAGTTGCGCCATTGCCCGGTAGCGATCTTCCATCTCGCGCACGGCCCATTTCAGCGCCACCGCCGCTTTCTTGGGATCGGTCACAACGGGGGTCAGCAGATGGGGAATATCGGCATAGACCGACAGTTCCAACATCTTCGGATCGACCATAATCAGGCGGCAGTCTTTCGGCCCGTGGCGGTAGAGAAGCGAGAGGATCATCGTATTGATCCCCACCGACTTGCCCGACCCGGTGGTTCCGGCAATCAGCAGATGCGGCATTTTCGCAAGATCGGCCACCACCGGCACGCCGCCGATATCCTTGCCCAGAATGAGCGGCAGCCGCGCTTCCGAGGCGGCGTAAGCGTCCGAACGCAGCATTTCGCCCAAGTAGACCATCTCGCGCTGGGGGTTCGGCAGTTCAATGCCGATCACCGTGCGCCCTGGGACCACGGCGATACGCACGGCGACGGCAGACATGGAGCGGGCGATATCTTCAGCCAGCCCGATAATGCGCGACGATTTGGTGCCCGGCGCGGGTTCGAACTCATACAGCGTGACCACCGGGCCGGGGCGGACATCGACGATTTCGCCCTTGATGTTGAAGTCTTGCAACACCGATTCGAGCTGGCGCGCGTTGGTATCCAATACCTCATCTTCCACCGCCTGTTCGCGGTCGGCGGGCGGACAGGTCAGCATTTCGGCAGCAGGCAGGGCGTAGGCAGGGCGGACGATCGGCAGGGGATCGACGGCTACGGGAGGCTCGGCCTCGATCTCGGTGTCTTGTACATCCTCTTCCGTCTCCAGCAGCGATTCTTCCGCATCGGGGGCCAGGATCGGTTCGGGCTCTACCGTGACCGGCGGCGGGGCCACGAAAGGCGCATCGCGCTTCTCAATCACGATCGGCGGTAGGCTGAAGCTGCTGTCGTGGGGTTTGGCCGCCGCAAACGGGGCGGGTGCCGCCAGCGCCGCAATCGGGGCCAAGCTGGGGCTCAGGCTCGGTGGCAGAATATTGGCGAAGGGGGAATTGAGCGTTTCGGTGAGAAGCTGCGTCATCGATGCCGGGCGCGCGGGCGCGGCGACGGGAGCTTCCACCGCATCGGCCTTACGTGCGGCTTCAGCAGCTTCCTCGGCCAGCAGCGCTTCAAACTCTTCCTCTTCGGTGAGGGGGGCGGGCGTTGCCAGCACCAGGGGTTCCGGCGCAGGGGTGGCAGGCACCGCCGCAGGAACGATCGGCGCCGGCTTCACCTCCGTTGCCGCCGCGCGCAACGCCACGGCAGCCGCCGTTTCCCGGCGGGCGCGGTCGAGATCGTCGCGCAGTTGGGCAACCTCCCGGCGCAGCGAATCCGCCGCCAACCGCGCTTCGGTGGCGAGGCGTTCCGCCACCAGCCGTTCGTCTTGCAAGGCTTCGAGCGCGGCCTCTGCGCCTTTGCGGGTTTCGGCGAGCGCGGCCAGCGATTGTTCGGCGGCGATCCGATCCAGGCGAAGCTGATCCAACTCTTCGCGCACTTGATCGAGGTCGGATTCGAAATCGAGCCGTGCCCGCTCCCCTTCCGCCCGCGCCGCCACTTGAGCGGCTTCGCTTTCCTCGACGATGGTTTCCAGGCGCAACACTTGGCCCAGCAGCGCATCGCAGGCGGCGTCCCGGTCGGCAACATCGGCGTCGTAAGCGGCCTGCGCCTGCGCGCGGCCCAAGCTGATCCCTTCCTCCAGCCCGCGCAGGAAGAGCAAAGCCCCCGCCACGGCGCGCGCTTCCAAGGTTTCGCCGGTTAGCAGCAGGGGGGCAGCATCCCCCTCCGTTGGCAGCAGCGCCCATTCTAAATGGCCGTCGACAGTAACATGGGGCGACAGGCGGCAGCGATAGCCGCGCCCTTCCACCCAGGCATTGAACGCCGCCGCCGTGGTGGGGGGCAGTGCGCCTGCGTCCACCATCGGTGCATCCTCCTCCAGCACGGCTGAGTGCATAGGAACTGATGCAGAGAGCACACTCATCGGCGATTTGCCTTTCTCCGAACGGGTTAAGAGCCATTCCCTATATATCAGGTGAAGAACAAGCCGCGAAGAGCAATGTATGACAGGGTTCCTGTTAGCTTATTTTTTGGCCCTCAATGGGCCAACCGCTTCATCCCAAGTTTTATAGGTGCGACGCAATATAATTTCTGCGGCGGCGCGAAATTTGTAACAGTCTGTATCAATGTGTCGAAACCGAAACCGGCTTGAAACACGGCAACACGCTGTGTTTTTAGGCAAAGATGGTACGAAGAGACACGGCAGAGGCGCATCCCGCCTCTTTCGCCTGACCAACAAACGGGCGAGCCAGCAAGAAGCGAGGCATCGCTCACCGGTTTTCTTTGGGAGGAAGTTTATGCTGACCAATTCCCGCCGCGGCGTGCGCGCCGTTGCTCTTTCGACTGTCTTCGTCGGCGGTCTTGCCGCCTTCGCCGCCGCCGCCCAACCGCAAGCCGAAGTGCTGCATTATTGGACCTCCGGCGGTGAAGCGAAAGCCGCCGCCGCCCTGAAGGCCGATTTCGAAGCCAATGGCGGTAAATGGACCGATAACGCCGTCGCCGGCGGTGCAGGCGATGCGGCCATGACCGTGCTGCGCAGCCGCGTTCTGTCGGGCGATCCGCCCGCCGCTGCCCAAATCAAAGGCCCGAACATTCAAGATTGGGCCAAGCAAGGCGCACTTGGGAATCTGAACAAGGTTGCCGCTGCCGAAAACTGGGACAAGGTTCTGCCGCCGCAGATCAGCAGCATCATGAAGTACAACGGCAATTACGTTGCCGCCCCGGTGAATATTCACCGTATCGATTGGTTCTGGGCGAACCCCGCCGTTCTCGCGAAAGTCGGCGCGACCGCAGCCCCGAAAACCTGGGACGAATTCAATGCCCTCGCCGAAAAGCTGAAAGCCGCCGGGATCACCCCGCTGGCCCACGGCGGTCAAGCTTGGCAGGACGCCACGATTTTCGAAACCGTGGTGATGGGCCTCAATGGCGCGGCTTTCTTCAAGAAGGCCTTCGTTGATCTTGATGATGCGACGCTGCGCAGCGCCGACATGAACAAGGTCTTCGACCAGATGCGCAAGATTCGCGGCTTCGTGGATAAGGATTTCCCCGGTCGTGAGTGGAACGCCGCCACCCAGATGGTCATGAACGGCACCGCCGCGATGCAGATCATGGGCGATTGGGCGAAGGGCGAGTTCCTTGCCGCCGGTAAAGTGCCGGGCAAGGATTTCCTCTGCGCCCCCGCCCCCACCCAGGGCGGTTACCTGATGAACGTGGATAGTTTCGCCATGTTCAACGTGAAGGGCGACGATAAGCTTGCCGGGCAGCTTCTGCTCGCCAAGCTGATCGTGGGCGAAAAGTTCCAAGAAACCTTCAACGTCTATAAGGGCTCGATCCCGGCCCGTCTCGGCGTGCCGATGGATAAGTTCGACGCTTGCGCCGTTAAATCCTCGGACGATCTGAAGGCCTCGATTACCGCAGGCACGCTCGTTCCGTCGATGGCCCATGAAATGGCCACCAGCGGCGCGGTACGCGGGGCAATCCTCGATGTCGTAACGCAGCACTTCAACAGCACCATGTCCTCCGCCGATGCTTCCAAGAAGCTGGCCGATGGCGTGAAGCTGGCGAAGTAAGCAGCCTACCCTGGGCGGGGCCGCTTTGCCGGTCCCGCCTTTTCTTACTCTGTTGGGCCCGCCCGACCGGCACCATTGCGGCTGCCGGACCCGTGAGGCGATTGTCTGGAGCCCGCCGATGCAATCCTCGCTCAGATCTTCCCTCTCCCGCATTGTCGTCGCGCCCACGTTCTTGCTGGTGCTGGTCTTCGTTTATGGGTTCATCCTATGGACGGGCTACGTCAGCTTTACCGGCTCGAAGATGCTGCCGAGTTACGAATGGGTCGGTATCGATTCCTACGTCCGCCTTTGGCAGTTCGAACGCTGGCACGTAGCGATTACGAACCTTTTCATTTTCGGCTCGCTGTTTATCGTTATCTGCCTCGCCTTGGGCTGCCTGCTGGCGGTGATGCTGGACCAAAAAATCCGCGTCGAAGGCACCTTGCGGACGATTTACCTCTACCCAATGGCCCTTTCCTTCATCGTCACCGGCACGGCATGGAAATGGCTGCTGAACCCCGGCACCGGCCTGCAAGCCTTTGTGCGCGATTTGGGTTTCCCGGAGTTCACCTTCGACTGGCTGATTAACGAGCAGTTTGCGGTTTATACCCTGGTGATCGCCGCCGTTTGGCAATCCTCCGGCTTCGTCATGGCGCTGTTTTTGGCGGCCTTGCGCGGGGTGGATCAGGAGATCATCAAAGCCGCCTACCTCGATGGCGCCAGCCTGCCGCGCATTTACTGGGGCATCGTTATCCCCTCGATCCGGCCCGTGTTTCTCTCCGCCATCGTCATTCTCGCCCATTTGGCGGTGAAGAGTTTCGATCTGGTGGTGGCGCTCACCGGCGGCGGTCCTGGCTTTGCCTCCGATTTGCCCGCGAATTTCATGTACGAAATGGCTTTTCGCCGGAACCAGATCAACATTGGTGCCGCCAGCGCCGTGATGATGCTGTGTACCGTGATGGCGATTATCGTGCCCTATCTTTACTCCGAACTGCGGGGGGCAAAGCGTGGCTAATCTACAAGATCTTCCCGGCGCACGCGGTCGCTACGCGATTGTAGGGCGCGTCTTTCTCTACGCCGCGCTGTTCCTGTTCGCCGCCTATTATCTGCTGCCCTTGTGCGTGATGGTCTCGACCTCGCTGAAGTCGGCGGCGGAACTCCGCTCGGGCTCGCTCATTTCCTTGCCGCGCGATTTCAGCTTCGAAGCCTGGGGCTTTGCCTGGAATAAGGCGAATGTGGGCGTGAATGCCACGGGGCTTGCGCCCTACTTCTGGAATTCGGTGGTGATGGTCGTGCCCTCGGTGCTGATCTCCACCTTCATGGGCGCGCTGAACGGCTACGCCCTGACCAAATGGAAGTTCCCCGGCGCCAACCTGCTGTTCGGCCTCATCCTGTTCGGCAGCTTCATTCCGTTCCAACTGGTGCTGCTGCCCATGTCGATGACCCTCGGGTTCTTAGGCCTAGCGGGCACGACGGCGGGGCTGGTGCTGGTGCATGTGGTCTATGGGCTCGCCTTTACCACGCTCTTCTTCCGCAATTACTACACCTCGATCCCCGACGATCTGGTGAAAGCCGCCACGATTGACGGCGCGGGCTTCTTCCAGATTTTCTTCAAGATCATGCTGCCGATTTCGACGCCGATCATGGTCGTCTCGATCATTTGGCAGTTCACCCAGATTTGGAACGACTTCTTGTTTGGGGCCTCCTTCAGCTCCGGCGCGTCGGCCCCGATTACGGTGGCGCTCAACAATCTCGTCAACACAACCACGGGCGTGAAGCAGTACAATGTGGATATGGCCGCCGCGATTATCGCCGCCCTGCCGACCCTCATTGTTTATGTGTTCGCCGGGAAATATTTCGTCCGGGGCTTAACCGCCGGATCGGTGAAAGGGTAAGCTCATGGCCACTCTTACAATTAAGAATGTGCAGAAGCGCTATGGCAATGTTGCCGTGCTCAAGGGTATTGACCTTGAACTGCACGATGGCGAATTCCTCGTGCTGCT
>NZ_JBILQX010000228.1:0-4694 GCF_044372965.1 Elstera sp.
TGCTATCAGTCCGACCTCATCGAAGGCTGGATTCGCTTGATGAATACGGGCGACGAGGTAACGGGGCCGGTCAATATCGGCAATCCCAGCGAAATGACCGTGCGCGAATTGGCGGAAGCCATTCTGCGCCTGACCAACTCCAAATCCGAAATCGTCTACAAGCCGCTGCCCCAGGACGATCCTACCCGCCGCCGCCCGGATATCACCCTGGCGAAAAAGCTGCTGGATTGGGAACCCAAGGTCGATCTAGAAGATGGGCTGAAAGAAACCATCGGCTATTTTCGTAAAAAGCTGGCCGACTAAACACGCGAGCTTGTCCGATGAAAAAGCGCGTCGAACACGGGTTAGAACGCTTCATTTTCAGCAGTCGATGGTTGATGGCCCCCTTTTATGTGGGGCTCATCGCTTCGCTCGTTCTGTTGCTGGTGAAGTTCGTTCAGGAACTTCTGCATATCATCCCGAATATTCTGAGCCTGAAGGACAGCGAGGTCATCCTCGCCGTCCTCACCCTGGTCGATCTCTCGCTCGCGGGCAATCTGTTGCTCATGGTGATTTTCGCGGGCTATGAAAATTTCGTCTCGAAGATCGACACGGGCGATTCAGAAGATCGGCCCGAATGGATGGGCAAGGTCGATTTCAGCGGCCTGAAACTGAAACTAGTGGCCTCCATCGTCGCCATTTCGGGGATTCACCTGCTGAAATCCTTCATGAACATCCATCAGGTGCCCAAAGACGATTTGGCCTGGCTGGTCGGCATTCATATGGCGTTCGTTGTATCCGGCGTGTTGCTGGCGCTCATGGATAAGCTGATTGCCGACTCGCACCAAGTAAAAGGGCACTAGCCCGCCCGCTACTTTGGCAACGCCGCATACCCCGCCTCGGCACCGGGGTGCAGGGGCAGAAGCGTGGACCGGCGCGCCCCTGCAAGGCTGAACTGGCCGACAGCGCCGAGATTTGATAATCCTTTCAGCGTAACCGGCGACCATAGCGCTTTCACCAGGGCTTCGGCCAGCGGCTCCGGCGTATCCGCACGAACCACCAGCAGAAGCGGGTGCCCGAGGGTGTCGACTGCCGCTACGCCGGGATAGAGCCCGCCCGCTACAGATTCCACGCTCAAAGCCGCGCGGACCTGCGGGGATACCGCATCAGGCCCTAAGGCGAGCAGCCGCAGCGGCAGGGTCCGCGCCCGCGCCAGCACCAGCGGATTGGGGGGCCAGAGCGTCGCCATAGCAGCGCGCACCTGCCCTTCGGCGAGGGCATCCAGCGCAAATTCGAGCGGCATCAGTTGCGCCCGCTCACCGGGTTTTATCAAATGCCCCTGGCCGATCACCTGCCTCGCAAAGCCGGTGCCCGCGTCCGGCCCCTGCGCTAAAGCCAGCGGCTGCCCGGCAAGCTCGGCCACATCGACCAGCGGATCATCTTGCCGCACAAAAACATGCAAGGTTTCCGCCGACAGCGTTGCCAGAGTGCGCAGTACATCCTGCGCGTTGGCGTCGCCCGCCGAAAGCCAGGCCAGCAGCTCGCGCGCGGGCACCAGGGCGGCTTCGGCCTGACCTGCCCGCAACAGATCGAGTGCCCGGCGCGGCCCCTGCGCCGCCCCTTGCGCCACCACAATCAACCCCGGCACGCCGCAACTTCCCCCCCGCTCGCACCCGCGCCCGCCGGGCGGGTTCGACAGGCCCGTCGCGAGCCCAACCGCGAGCGCAAATGTGGCGCTGCCAAGGGGGCCCGCCGCTAGGCGAAAGAAGCGCGGTTCAACGGCAAGCGACGCCTCCGAGGTTGGCGCTTGCGCGCGCGTTTGCCCCGCAAACAATAGGCTCGCCGCGCCGCCAATCAGCCATTGGCGCCGGGAGCAGGGAAGAAAGGGGGAATCGCCAACCATGGGATACGGCACAAACAGACTTGCACAGGAGAGACGCCAAAAAACGCCACTCAGTTTATCAAGAAAACTATGGCAGCATCGCGCCCGATATGCACGCTATGCCACCGCAGTCTTATCTTTATCATGGCACAAATAGGTTTAGGGGATGTTGATGGTTGAACTAGGATTGCCGCCGATCATCGGGCATCGCGGCGCACGCGGGCTTGCCCCGGAAAACACCTTGGGCGGATTGCGCGCGGCCTTTGCCCACGGCGTCCGCTATGTGGAAATCGATGCGAAACTGAGTGGCGACGGCGTGGTTATTCTCATGCACGACGAAACCTTGGAGCGCACCACCGATGGGTCCGGCTTGGTGGCGAAAACCTCTTATTCGGTCATCCAAGGCTTGAACGCCGCCAAAAATTTCCCCGACGCCCCCGCCGAACCCCCGCCGACGCTGGAGAGCGTCTTGGCGTTGATCCAGGAAGTCGGCGGCGGCATCAATATCGAAATCAAGCCCTGCCCCGGCCGGGAGCGCGAAACCGCCGCTGCGGTTGTGGAAACAGTGCGCCGGGTTTGGCGGCAGCCGATTCCGCCGCTGTTATCCTCCTTCGATCACGCGGCCCTCGATACCTGCCGAACCCTCGCCCCCAACTTGCCGCGCGGGTATCTGTCCGAAGTCGCCGATGAGGATTGGGTCGCCCACGCCCGCGCGCTAGGCTGTACCACCCTCAATCTCTTGTGGAAAAACGTCCCGCCTGCGCAGGTGCCGCACCTCACCGCCAGCGGCCTGCCGCTGCTGCTGTGGACCGTGAACGAACCGGAGGCGGCCCGCGCCTTTCTCGCGGCGGGCGTTACCTCGGTCATCACCGACTATCCCGATATCGTTCGCGCCTAAGGCAGCTTTCCAATTCCCCAGAAGCGCGGCATGCTACGCCCTTCTGTTGCTAGAAAGACTATTCATGAGCTTCGCCCTCGTCGATAAAGCCGATTCGCCCCGCCCACTCTATCTTGCTACGCGCGACACGTTGGGCGCGCTGCTGGAAACCTTGGGGGCGGAGGCGCGCGCCTGGGCCGAAACCCAAGGCTATAGCGCCGATCCGGGCAGTCTGCTGGCGCTACCGGCGGTCTCGGGCGAAGGCAGTGGGTATATTCTCGGTACAGGCGACGACACCTCGGCGCTGGGCGGTGTGGATGCCGACCTTTGGGCGCTGGGCGCAATGCCCGATGCGCTGCCGGTTGGCGCTTACTACCTTGCGGCCCAGCCCGCCGAACCTTCGGCCTCCCGCCTCGCGCTGGGTTGGGCGCTGGGGGCCTATGCCTTCACGCGCTATAAGAAGCGCAAGCGCGTCGCCGCCACGCTCGTCTGGCCCGAGCACGCGAACCGCGAGCGCGTGTCGGCGATGGTCGAAGCAATCTACCTGGGGCGCGATCTGATCAATACCCCCGCGGGCGATCTCGGCCCCAAGGAACTCGCCGCCACCGCGCGCGATGTGGCCGAACAGCATCGCGCCAGTTGCTCGGTGATTACCGGCGACGATCTGCTGATCGAAAACTACCCCGCCATCCACGCCGTCGGGCGCGCCGCCCAAAATGGGCCGCGCTTGATCGATCTGCGCTGGGGCGACGAGACTCACCCGAAGGTCACGCTGGTTGGCAAGGGTGTGTGCTTCGATTCGGGCGGGCTCGACATTAAGTCGGCGGCCGGGATGCAGATTATGAAAAAGGATATGGGCGGCGCTGCTGCGGTGCTGGCGCTCGCCCATGTCATTATGCGCGCCAAGCTGCCGGTGCGCCTGCGCGTGCTGATCCCCGCGGTCGAAAATGCCATTTCCGGCAATGCCTTCCACCCGCTTGATGTGCTGTCGACGCGCAAGGGCGTGACCGTGGAAGTCGGCAATACCGACGCCGAAGGCCGCTTGATCCTCTGCGATGCCCTCGCCGAAGCCGACCGGGAAAAGCCCGCGCTCTTGATCGATTGCGCCACGCTCACCGGGGCCGCCCGCGTCGCCCTGGGGCCAGAACTCCCCGTTATCTTCACGCGGCACGATGCTTTGGCCGAAGACCTGCAGAATAAGGCGGCTCAGCAGGGCGATCCGGTATGGCGCCTGCCGCTCTGGCCGGGCTATCGCCGCCTGCTAGAAAGCAAAGTGGCCGACCTCAGTTCGACCGGCGAGAGCAGCTTTAACGGCGCGATCACTGCCGCGCTGTTCTTGGCCGAATTCGTCGATCCTGCCACCAAATGGGTCCATATCGATATGATGGCCTGGAACCCGCGCCCCCGCCCAGGACGGCCCGAGGGCGGCGAGGTTCACACCATCCGCGCGCTGTTTGCCCTCATCGAAGATTATTTGGCCAGCTAAGCCCGATGCCGCGCGTCCTGATCGTCACAGCGCATCCCGATCCCCAGAGTTTCACCCTGGCGCTCGCCCAACGGATGGCGGCGGGCGCACGGGCGGCGGGGGCTAATGTTGAACTCTGCGATCTGTATCGCGAAGACTTCGACCCGCGCTTGACCCTTAGCGAAGCCAAGGGCCTGCCGACGGACGATCCCGCCGTTCAGGCCCATATCGCCCGGCTTGTCGCCGCTGACGCGCTCATCGTCGTTCACGCCAATTGGTGGGGCGGCCCGCCCGCCCTGCTGAAAGGCTGGATCGATCGGGTTTTTGCCCCCGGCGCGGCCTATGATTTCGAGAAAAAGATCGATGAAGGCGGCTTACCAATCCCGCTGCTGCGCACCCGCGCCGCCCTGATCGTCAATACCAGCAATACCGCCGCGGACCGCGAGCAGGACGTCTTCGGCGACCCTCTGGAGCGCATGTGGCGCGACTGC
>NZ_JBILQX010000229.1:0-4665 GCF_044372965.1 Elstera sp.
TCTAAGGAGCCTTTTTTAAGCGCTCCGACCTCGCCCATTTTTGGCGCGCTTGCGCGCCCCCCCTACCCCCCAAAAATTAAAAAAAAGGATGGGCCTGTGGTCAGGTTGCGGATCGGGGCGCGGGCATAGCGAGCTTGCGAGCCCCCCGCCCCGACAGTCCACAGCCTTGTGCTGTGGGCTGGCAAGCTGTCCACAGGTCTGCTGTCTCCGTCTTTCATGGTGATTTTAATAAAATCCAATATATTTCGCGTCGTGTCCAGAAATCAGACACAGATGTCGTAGGGGTACGACATCGTCCCTCCGGTCTCATTAGCGGAATCGGCCCAGGTGGGACGATGGGGGCAAGCCCCCGCGCCTAAGGGCGCTCCCCCAAAGTGCCGGGGCGCTGCCCCTTCGATAGCAAGGGTAAAGGCTTCGCCCGAAATCCTCCCCATCCTCCCCATGCTCGGGCTAACGCCCTGTGCGTGGGTCCGGGTGGGTCCGGTTTCGCCCTTGCTATCGCTCCCCCCGCGTTCGCCACGTGGCAACGGTTCAGGGGAAACCCTGAACCGTCTTTCTAAGGGGATTACCTACCGGCCATTGCGAGCGTTGTGCACGTCGGCGACCGATGTTCGGAGGATTTTGGCGGCTTCTGGAGGATTCCGGCCTGTTTCTTCATAAACCTTCGTGGCGACTGCCTGACGAAGGTTCGGATCGTTGAACATCCTATCAAGGAGGACATCGGGCGTTAAATTCTGGCGCCGTTTTCTTTCCTCCTCGATGGCGTTTAGCTCAGCACGCAGCTTGGCTTCCTTCGCTGCTAAAATTTCGTCACGAGTTGCCATTATCATCGCCCCCTTTATAGGAATTAGGCTAGGGATTAGTCTAGAAATTTTCCTAGCAGTCAATGCTAAAAATTCTTTCGTTGGTTCGAACAACTGCGGTTCAATCCCGCGATCTTCCTCTCGTTTCTGCCGTCTGTATTACGAGACTTAGTGAGGAGCGCAGCGACGAGCTTAGGCGAGTGCGCACTTATGGGTTTGCTTCGCAAACCCGCGCGTCGGTGGTATGGTGGGCACTGCCTGCCCCCCTCCCCCGAACCCCCAACCCCCCGGCACCCATGGCGATCTATTCCCTCAACCATTCGGCTATTGGTCGCTCGACGCACGCGGCTGGAACTGCCGCGGCCCATGCCGGCTACATTCTCCGGCCGAGTGCTTGCACGGCAGTAGCCGGCGAGCACGTGCCGGAATGCGGACCGGGCAACGCTGCCGCCGTTCGTTCTTGGCTCGATGGCCAAGAAGCGAGCGACCGCAAAAACGGGCGGGTGCTCGACAAGGTCCGGGTCGCGTTCCCCATCGAACTGAACCCCGACCAGCAGCACGCCCTTATCAAAGATTTCGGCCAGAGGCTCACCGGGGGGCAGGTCCCCTGGTTGGCCGCGATCCATAACGGGCCGCAGGATACCGACAACCCACACGCTCATGTGATCGTCCGCGACCGCCACATCGAAACCGGCAAGCGGGCGCTGGCTTTGTCGGAAAAGGGCAGCACCGATAAGATCCGTGAACTCTGGGAGACGGTCGCCAATGAGCACCTGGCTCGGGCTGGACGACCGGAGAGGATCGACCGACGAAGCTTAGTCGACCAGGCGGAAGCCGCGCGCCTGGTCGGCGACCACGAGAAGGCGGCGCAGCTCGACCGAGCGCCGACAATTCACATCGGGCCGAAGGCGCTGGCCATCGAGGCGAAGGGGCTTAAACCAATATCAGCACCTAAGCCCGAAGGGGCGCGCGTCATCGACTATCCGAAGATCGACAAGGGCCGCTCACGTTCAGACTACAACGCTGAAATCATTGACTTAAACCAGCGCCGCGAGGCGTTGCGGATGGAGCCGCCGCCACCCGGCCCGTCAGTGCAGAGAGTAATAACCACGCAGGATGATAAGCCGAATCCCGCGCCCGCCGTCGATCCACTGAAGGCGGCGCACGAGCGGAAACGGAAGGTCAAACGGTACTGGCAACTGGTCGATGACATCGAGGATGACGACACCCCCTCACCGATGACCGATGCGGAGAAGGCGGCAGCAGTCGAAAAGCTGATGGACCGTGCGGAGTGGAAGCAGGCGTTCGAGGCCAAGAACGCGCTCGAAGCGGCACAGAGGGCCGTGAAAAACCACGATGTGAGCAATCGGCCTAGCAACCCCCTAGCGGGCCTCTGGAGGGCCGCTAGGGCGCTTGTCGGTGCTGACCCTATCAAAGCCCAGCGGCAGGGGCTGCTAGACGCGCAAACAAGGGCGGAGGGCCATCTGAAGAAGATCACGGAGGGATGGGCACCGGGCGGCGCGCTGCGCCTGAAGGCCGAGATGGAAGCGTTTCGTCAGGTATCGGCCCAGGTCAGTCAGATCGAGGGGCGGCGCGCTCATCTCACGGCCAAAAAGGACGAAGCGCGCGACCTCTATCGAGAAGTCGGCCAGGAGATCGAGGCGACCAAACCCGCGCGCCAACGGCTCAAGGACTTGGCTACCCTGAAGGCCAGCTACGCTGCTGACGAGAAGGCCCATTCGGCCATGAAAAGCACCCGAAAGCTGCTGACGGGCTGGGGCGACGATCACGCCGAGGCTGTAATACGTTTGGAGCCTGATGACCGTATGCGGTCCAAGCTTGAGAAGGTCCACGAATGGGCACAGCGCGAAGCGGCTTTCGCTGACCCGGCCCGCCGCGCTGAGTTGGAGCGGCAGGCCGAGGCGCAGCGGAAGCCGGAGGATGATTACGGTCCGGGGCTGTCGATGGGCGGGCCTTAGTACCCTTTCACAAAGTGAAAGTAGGCTCCACCGATTATGAAAACATAAAAGAACACGGCGGTTAGGACATTGAACTGTGCAATTAGCAAGAACAGGGTAACAGGTAGCGTGATGATAAAGCCGAGAGCATAAGCGATACTCTCTATAATGGACCGTTCTTCGTTCGTTGGGGCGTCGGTCATAGTTTCCACCATGAGAAAGGATTGAACAGACTCCGGTGTTTGCTCTTCAGGGGGCTTTCCCAGGGGTCTTGCCCGTGCCAATCGGGAAAGGGGTTCGACAATTCCTGGTGTAAATCATAAATCCCTGTGTTCCGACGCTTCCTCTTTTTACCGCTGCCGTTAAATCCCGCCGAGAAAGCATCGGACATACCTTCGATGAACACAGCAGCCAGTTTTGCATGAACACTCATGATTTTACCCTTTCCAACAGGTTGAAAGTATCACGGAAAAGAGCCTGATCTGCTTCGGTCAGGTAAGGGATTATTTCGACGAACGGTGAGACATCGTTAATGTCTAAATATTCGTCGGCCAAATCGCCCCACTCATCGGACGTGAGGGGGCGTTCCCCGGCGAGCACTGCGGCGGGGAGGAATTGTTTCAGGTTCATGGTTCAGCCCGCCAGAAATTTGGCGGCCATTGAGCGGGCTTCCACGGGATCATCGGTCCCGAAAGTCGCCATGAGACGGGCGAGCCCCTCGGTGCTGGTGTCATGGAGCCCGGCACCGAACGCGGTCCATTCGGCTTCGGTAAGATCGCGGCCACCGGATTCGACATCGGGTGGTATCAGGCTTAAAGCCTTGGTCGTCATGGGAGTGTACCTCTCCTGTGATCCGCTTCCCGGCCAATCCGAGGGCGGGCTGGCCGGGGTTGCCGCCCCGGCCAGCGAAAACTACGGCTTCAGGAAGAGCCTCAGGGACACCGCAACCAGAAGCGCCAGCACGGTGGCGAGCATCCAGTTGTGGACCTTCTGAGTTGCCTTCACTTCAGCGATTTCCTTGGATAGTCGATGCTCAACATCGCCGATCTTCTGATCGAGGCGGTGTTCCGTACCGACCAGATCGGACCGTCGAGCGGCCTCCGTCTCCAAGAACTCCGAAAGAGCTTCCACCTGGGGCTGCGAGAACCCGGCCTCTACGAGTTTGAAGGCTGGAAGAGTGCTCATGCTGTTTTCCCGTTCTCGATTTTTGAAATCATAACTCAGTCTCTTCGAGTGTCCGAACGGGCAAATCTGGCTCAAACCCTGGGAGAGCCGGTTCCGAAGGTGGCGCAAGACCGGGGCCGGTGGGAAGTTGGCGTTCACCACGGTAGAGAGAAGGGATGGGCCGCAGTGGTTCTTGCGCCCCCAATTCATCGGCGTCGGGCTGTTCCGCATCGCTGACGATGATCGCGGCGCTGAAGGTGCTGTACCGTATGCCGTCTCGTGGGCCGCTCCAGGTGACGCGGTCGTTCAGCACATATGCGTTCACCGTACCCCGGTCGCCGATTTGCCTGACTTCGAGCCACCGATGGTCGGCCAGGACTTGCAGCGCGTTTTGCACTCCGCGCCGAGACGCACCCGTAAGTGCCGCCAGCGTTCCGTGAGATATGACGACGGCATTGTGTTCGCCGGTTCGTGCAGTCAACAGGTGCATGACTTTCGCAGCCAGGGGGCTTTTTGTTATTAGCGCCGCCCAGGCTTCGTGAGCAGCCCGTTCCGTCTGAACCCAATCGCCTCGGTGCTTCTTGATGGGTATAAGTGCTTCCATTTACGGCACCCGCATTTCTCGTTTCTGGAAGCAGAATGCGCAGGGGTAGGCATTTTGGTCAAGCGATTTCTGGAAAGACACTTCCGAAAACAGGAAGTTCAGTGCGCAGGGGTGCGCACTCTAGAGTGCGCAGGGG
>NZ_JBILQX010000230.1:0-4654 GCF_044372965.1 Elstera sp.
GATCACGCTGGAAACCGCGCAGGAGGTGCTGCACGATCTGTTGCGCGCCCATGATCGCCGCGTGACGGTGGAAGAAATTCAAAAGCGCGTGGCCGAGCACTATAATATCCGCATTGCCGATATGTCGTCGGCCCGAAGAGCCCGCCAGGTCGCCCGCCCGCGCCAGATGGCCATGTATCTGAGCAAGGCGCTCACCTCGAAATCCCTCCCGGAAATCGGCCGCAAGTTCGGCGGGCGCGACCATACAACGGTGATGCACGCCGTTCGCAAAATCGACGAACTCATTGCGACCGATGCAAGCCTGGCCGAAGATCTCGAACTGTTGCGGCGCATGTTGGAATGCTAAAGATTAGGACCCTCCGCCGAGTGCAAGAAGGGCTTGATCCCAACCGTCAACCTCGCTAGGGTCTGCCGCGCTGACTGGTGGGACGTCGCCAAGCGGTAAGGCACCGGATTTTGATTCCGGCATTCGGAGGTTCGATCCCTCCCGTCCCAGCCACAGCTTCCTTAGGTTTTTTCGATAATTGGTCAGAATGCCTCCTCACGTTCGGGAGGGCGTTCGGGAATTTTCGTGCGCCACGCGCCGCCGCATCGCCTCGCGGGATAGGGCCGGGTCACGGTGCAAATAGTTACTATCGAGAATGTTTCGCACGTCGCGGGTGCTGTGTCCGGTGAGGGCGGCGATTTGGGCTTCCGTCGCGCTTGCAACTGCAAGGCGAGTTACAGCCGTGCCCCTCAAATCGTGAAACGTCACGCCCCGCACGCCCGCATCAAGGCACACTTTGCGCCAGGAGGTTTGAAAGCCGGTCGTGGTCCAACGGGTGCCCCGCGTGGTCTGAAGGATCGGATCGAGCGGCTTACCGCGCCGGGCATCCAGAAGGCTTTTCAGCGGGTCGAGAATCGGGATTTCCACCCGCACGCCCGTCTTCTGCTGCTGCCAGCGGATGCATTCGCCGTCATAGCAGCTCCAGGTCATGGCCAGCAGATCGCCCTGCCTTTGGCCGGTCCACAGTGCCATCTGGAAGGCAAGCGCCAGATGCTCCGGCGCTCGCGCCAGAAAGGCCGCTTCATCGCCCTTGCTCCACACCTTATCGGCGCGGTTGCCCTTGTGCAGCTTGCCGCCCTTCTCGCAGGGGTTCGTCTCGATCAGCCCCCGATTGAGCGACCAAGCGAGCACGCGGGTCAGCACGCTCCAGGCATAATCGGCTTGGCGGGGGGCGGTCTTTGCCAATTCGTCCCGCCACGCCAAGAAGACACCGCGCGTGCGCCGGTCCTTCAGGGCGTCAACCGGGAAGTCTTTAAAGCGGGCATCGATCTTGCGCAGTTGCTTTAGGTAATCGTCCTTCGTGCGGGGGGCCAGACCGGCAAAGTCGCCGGAAGCCTCATAGGCTTGTGCCAGCCCGCCGAGTGTCGTGAGGCGTGGCGGGATTTTGGCGTGAACCGCCTCGTTATAGGCTGCCACGAATTCCGGGCTGCCGGGCTTCCCTGGCAGGCGCGGCCCGCCCTTATAAGCATACCAATATTCCACGGTGCGCCCATCGGCGAGGGTCACGCGCTTCCGGTTTAGCCCTTTCAGGCGAATGCGGGTCATCGGGGTTCCTTACGATTGGCGTGCCGCGTCCTGGGTTAGCCAAGCATCGAGGGGGGAGAGGGGGGCCGGGGCACCTGCGGGGCCGGTGGCAACGGTCACGGTGCCATCGGGCGCGACCTGCACTTGCGTCGGGGTCATGCCGGCTGCCTTCACGGCCTTCACCGCGCGGGCGATTTGCGCTTGCGTTACGAGCTTGCGGGGCATCAGGGCATCCTCCGGCCGGAGGCGTGGATACCGGTTTCCTTCGCGCCCAGCAGCGCCAGCAGAACCACGTTCCAATCGTCGCTTGCGACCAACACCGCCGCGCCTTTGCGCAGATGCTGCGTTATGCCCAGGGTGAAGAGGGTTTCTGTTGGCCGTTCGTCGGGCCGGATTTTTTGCAGGGTCACGCCGAAGCGCTTGAAGTCGCGCGCGACTCTGCGTTCTGCCGCAGTGAACGGCAGGGCGGTACATTCGGTCATGGGTTAGGTCTCCTACCGCCCTGGCAAGGTGCGGTTAAAATCATCCATTCTGCTTAACGCCATGAACAGCATGAAAGCGGCATCACGGGCGGCGCGGGCATGGCCCATGCCATAGGCCACCTGCCACGCCAGGGCTTGCGCCTGGATCGCCGCGACCAGCAGGTGCGGCTTGTTGATCGACAGCAGCCCCCGGCAATAATCCGGGTCGAAAACCGGATCGAAATACTCTTGCTCCGGCGGCGGTGGATGGGGGGCGAGGGGCTTGCTCATGCGACACGCTGCCCAGGGGTGCGGGGCGCTTCCAGGGCAAGCCGGGCGCGGAAGCCGTCAATCTCCCGCCGGGCGCGCATCCGGCCCGCCCATTCGCCGTTAGACCGCGCTGCATAGGTTTCGCCGTTCAAGCGTTCGATCGCATCCAGCGCCGCCAGCAGCGGCTTGATTTGATCGTGCAAGGTGGAATGCGCCGCCGCATGGTCCCCCGCTTCGCCTTCCAGAACCCACCGCCAGAACAGATCGAGCAACGTGTAGGGCAGGGCATCCGCCAGGGCGCGGGTGGCGGTTTCGACAAGGGCAAGGTCTGTGATAAGGTCGCGATTAGCCGTTGACATGAGAGGGTCCTTTCTCTGTCGGGGGTGAGACCGGGTTAGGTGTTCCAGCATCTGACCCGGTCACTTGCATTCTCACACAATGTATGAGACTGTGTTGCGGGCCGTCAACTGAATTGTGTGAGAATGTGTGAGATGGTTAAGAGTAGCGCGCTCTCGTTCAGAGTTTCGTCCGAGATAAAAGAGGGGCTCGAACGCGCCGCGAAAGACGATGATCGGTCGGTCTCGTCGCTGGTTGAGCGCATTTTGAAAAGCTGGTTAGCTGATAGGAACTACCTGCCGCCGGAGGAGGGGCGTTGAACGCCATGCCCAAGCCTGAACCCATCTCCGAGTTGCCAGAGCCCATCTTTGACGATGAAAACCCCGAATGGACCGAGGAGGATTTCGCCCGCGCGTTGCCCCCGGAATTTTTGCCCCCGGAGGTTCTTGCGCTCTTCCCGAACACGGTGGCCCGTTTGCGCGCGAAGGGTTTAATACCGTAAGTGCCCTAGGCCAGCCCGAAGGCGGGGCCAAGATCGGGCCGGAAGGTGAGGCCCGGCGTGTCGGTCGTGGCGCTTCGGATCTTCATGTTTTCCGGCGCGTTCACGAATTCCACCACCATATTCCCTTGCACCTTGGCCGGGCCGGAGGCTTGCGGGCGCGGGGGCAGAAGGCCGCTGCTGCTGGAACTGCCTGCCGGGGCCGCAGCGGGGCTGCCGCCGAAAATACCACCCCCGCCTAAGAATTGCGGCGCGGTGTTCTGAACGCTCGCCACGGGGTTCACACCCCCGCCGGTCACGACATTGCTCACAAGATCGGTGACGGCCCGCAGTGGCCAGGTGATAAGCTCCACCACCCCTTGAATTGCGCCGGTCAGCCACCCCCAGAGGGTGCCGAAGACGGTCTTCATGCCAGACCACAGCCCGCCGATAATTTTGCCGCCGAGGTCGGTAACGGTGCCCACGATCCCGCCCAAGAAATCGACAATGCCGCCCCACAGGTTTTCGATGAAGGGGCCGATGCTCGACCAATTATCGATAATCAGATAGGCCGCTGCTGCCAGCCCGGCGATAACGGCAATGGCAATTCCGATGGGGCCAGTGAGGGCAATCAGTCCCGCGCCGATTTTAAGGATGGGGCCGATCAAGCCCAAGAAGCCGCTGCCAAGCTGCAAGAGGGGGCCGAGCAGCCCGGTCATACTGAGGGCCAACACGGCGATAGCATTGCCCCAGCCGCCGATCAAATCGACCAGCCGTTGCACACCGTCCATAAAGCTTTTGATTCCGCTGAACACCCGGTCGAAATTGATCCGTTCGATCCACGCGGCGAAGCGCTGCACGAACTCGCCCACCTTGGTTGCAATCAACTCCCGGTTGGCGGCAATCCATTCGGTGAGGCGGTTCACCAGCGGGTCAAGAACCGGGATGATCTTTACAGCAATCGCATTGCGCACGCCTTCCAGCGCCTTCATCAGCGTGCCGATATTATCGCCGAAGTCCTTCACGATATTCGTGTCGAGGTCGTTCAAGGCCAGCCCGAGGCGCTTGGCTTTTTGTTCGCCCTCCTCCATCGCCTTCG
This sequence comes from Elstera sp., assembly GCF_044372965.1. Classification (NCBI taxonomy): domain Bacteria; kingdom Pseudomonadati; phylum Pseudomonadota; class Alphaproteobacteria; order Rhodospirillales; family Rhodospirillaceae; genus Elstera; species Elstera sp. Next base: position 4,215 of record NZ_JBILQX010000230.1, read on the forward strand.
ATCCGCCCGCCAGCGCGGGGAGCATCGCCGCCCCGTTCTTGCCCAGCAACGCCATTGCGGCGGCGACTTTCAGGCTGGGGTTTTCGATCTTCTCGAACCCGTCCGCCAGGCGTTTCATCACTTGGTCGGGGGAGAGGGTTTGGAGTTCGTTAAGGCTGATTCCCATCGCCTGGAACATTTCAATCGCCTTACCGTTGCCCGAACGGGCGGCGGCGATATTCTTGTTCAGGGCGTTGAAGGATTTACTGAGGGCTTCGGTCGGCACGTTCGCTTGTTCGGCCACATAGTTGAGCAATTGAAACGCTTCGGCCCCAAGCCCGGCGATACTCGCGGCGGTCGCCATCGCATCGGCATAGTCGGAGGTTGCCTTCACCGCTCCCAGCAGCCCAGCAATTCCCGCGCCGCCGGTGATCGCCGCAAGCGGTGCGGCGATTACCGGC
>NZ_JBILQX010000051.1:0-20073 GCF_044372965.1 Elstera sp.
CGCCGTCCATCTGTGCGGCACCGGTGATCATGTTCTTCACATAATCGGCGTGGCCGGGGCAATCGACGTGCGCATAATGGCGGTTGCTGGTTTCATATTCGACGTGCGCCGTCGAAATCGTGATCCCGCGCGCCTTTTCTTCCGGCGCCTTGTCGATCTGATCGTAGGCCGTGAAGGTCGCCCCGCCCGATTCCGCCAAAATCTTCGTGATCGCGGCCGTCAGCGAGGTCTTCCCATGGTCAACGTGACCAATCGTGCCAATGTTGCAATGCGGCTTGTTCCGCTCAAATTTAGCCTTCGCCATGGACTGGAGACTTCCTCTAAACCAAGGGGGTAACGACCACGAATGGGTCCAACGGGGGCGAGCGCTAACGCCGGATCGTTAAGTCTCGGGCGGCGCTGGAGCGGGTGAAGGGAATCGAACCCTCACAACCAGCTTGGAAGGCTGGGGCTCTACCGTTGAGCTACACCCGCCAGACCGCGACCAAACAACTTAGGACCCATACGCCAGCAGCGGTCCGCAATCGTTGATCCCGATCAGCTTGCGCTCTTCTGGACCACCGGTTACGACCGCTTGCGGTGTGCCGCAGTCCAGCAAACCGGACTTCTAGGAACCTTGGTGGAGGGAGTTGGATTTGAACCAACGTAGACATTCGTCGGCAGATTTACAGTCTGCTGCCATTGACCGCTCGGCCACCCCTCCCAGGGTTCCCGGACGATTGTTGCCAACCGCCGCGACGGAGAGGGGATTATTGGATTACCCCCCTGCCTGTCAATCAATATGAGCATTCGGAGTCCTGTTTCCGGCGGTTTTATGACAAGAGCCGCTTCCGTTAATCCCTTGCCCCGGTGCCCGCGCCAGCGCAAACTAGCGCCCTCTTTGTCTCCTATTTGTGACTTGACCCAGCCCCATGCCCCCATCTCGCCCGCCGCGCGCCAACGCTCCCCGAGGCCCCCGGCCTAACTCCCCGTCGCCTGCCAAGGCACAAGGCCAGGACCTGCGCCGCGACGACGCGCCGCGCGGTCGCCGCGGATCGGGCCGCGCCGAGGGTGGATCGAGCCAAAACTGGCTGTTCGGGCATCACGCGGTTCGCGCAGCGCTGGCCAATCCCGAGCGGACCTGCCGCCAATTGCTGCTGACGCCGGAAGCCGCAAAGGATTGGGTGAGCACTGGCCTTACGCCCACCATCGTCGACCGCACCGAGATCGACCGGTACGTTCCGGCGGGTGCGGTGCATCAGGGCGTGGCGCTGCTGGCCGATCCGCTGCCGGAACTGGCGCTGGAAGACGTGCTGTTCTCCGCTGCCCCGGATGCGCTGTTCGTGTTGCTCGACCAAGTGACCGACCCCCATAATGTGGGGGCGATTTTGCGCTCCTGCGCCGTGTTTGGCGTCACCGCCCTCATTATGCCCGATCGCAATGCCGCGACGGCCACGGGCACCTTGGCAAAGACCGCCTCGGGCGCGCTGGAGGCCGTGCCGGTGGTGCGTGTCGTCAACCTCTCGCGCACCATTCGGCAACTGCAAGAGGCCGATGTTTGGGTGATTGGGCTCGAAGGCATCGCCGAAAAGCCGCTGGAGGCGGTTCTGCGCCCCGGCCGCATCGCCCTGGTGCTGGGAGCCGAAGGGCCGGGCCTGCGCCGTTTGACCGGCGAGACCTGCGATACCTTGGGCCATCTGCCGACGGCGGGCGAGTTCGCCTCGCTGAATGTATCGAACGCCGCCGCTGTCGCCCTCTATGCGACGCGCCGGGTTTTGGCGGGTGAGACTGTCTGATGGGCTGGCGGGCGGCGCTCTTTGGAACCCTGCTGTCTGTCTCCGGCACGGCGGCGGCTATCGTACCTGCACCGCAGCCCCCTGCTGTGGCGCAGGCCGCCGCACCCGGCGACCCGCCCGCTCCATCGGCTGAGCCTGCAAAGGACGCCCCGCGCCTGACGCTCTATACCTCGTTCGATCCGCAACGCTTAGCCCCGCTGCTGGCCGAGTTCCTCAAGGCGAGCGGCATTCCGGTGCAGGTGGAGATGGATCAGGCGGACCTTTTGTTGGGCCGTCTGTTGCGCGAAGGGGCGACGACCGCCGCCGATGTGGTGCTGCTCCCCACCCTGACCCGCGCCGAGCGCGCGGCTACGGCGGGGCTGTTCGTGCCCGTGACCGTCCCCGATATCGATAAGGCCATTCCCGCCGCCTACCGCGACCCCGGCGGGCGCTGGATTGCCGTCACCGGCTTCGTGCGCGCCGCCGTGGGGCTGGCCGAGAAGGTGAAAGCGTCGGACCTCGCCCGCTACGACGATTTGGCGAAACCCTCCTTCAAGGGGCGCCTGTGCCTGCCGCCGCTGGGGCGGCTCGCCAGTCGCTCCTTCCTCGCAACGCAAATGATCCCCGATCCGATGGCCGCCGAAACCTGGCTGAAGGGCGTCACCGCCAATGCCGTAACCCTGCCGCCGGAAACCGTGGCCCCCGTGCCCGACGCCGAAGACCGCCCGCTGGTCCAGGCCCTGCTCGATGGCAAATGCGACGTGGCGCTGATCGGCAGCCGCACCCTCGCGCGGTTATCGGATAAGGGCGATGATCCCCTGCGCCCGGCCCTCGATAAACTCTCCGTGAGTTTCCCGACGCTTGGCGAAGGGCGCGGCACGCCGGTCGACGTCGTCACCATCGGCGCGACCCAGGCGACCGGACGGCGCGAGGCCGCCGTGAAGCTGATGGCGTATCTCACCTCGGACACCGGGCAACGCCTGCTCGCCGAAGCCCTCTGGGGCTACCCGCTGAAGCCGGGCACCCCCCTGTCGAACCCCGTCACCCGTTGGGGGCCGTTCAAAGCCGACCCAACGCCGCTCTCCCAGCTTCTGCCGCTGCTTCCCCAGGCGGCGGCACTGGCGGACCGGGTGGGGGGGATGTAGGGGAAAATAGTTTATTTGATAACTTTCAGAAGTTTATAAAAAAGGAACAACATTCAACGTTCTTACATTTAATTTCTATACAAAATTCAGCGGTTTGCAGACGCGGCAGAGCCCAATAATTGTATAAAGAACCACAATCTATGAAAAATTTTGAAAAATAATCGCTCTTCATACAATCTTTAAGAATTAAAGACATTGAACAATTTATTTTTTGCGCGCATACCTTGCTGTATATCTCTTGCTTAATTTGATCTGTAAGCGATTTCACACAATAATTGCGCATACAACTCTCATCGTTATTTAATACGGTTATATAACTCATCATAAAGATATCCCAAAATGAGAAATATTACCAAATTTTTTACCGAACGCTTAAGGTCAAATTTAACCCGCAAGCCTCCGCATAGCGCCGCAGCATCCCGAGCGTCGGCCCTTCGCGCCTCTCCCTCAAGGCCGCCTCTAAACGACTGACGACCGACCGGCTGGTGCCCATGCGCGTTGCGACCTGCGCCTGAGTGAGCCCCGCTTGCGCCCGCGCCTGTGCCAATCCTGCAAGCCCCGCATCTGCCCCGATACGGGCTTCCCACACCTCCTTGAACCCTGGCCGGGACGATGCGCGGGCGACGGCCTCAGCCACCACCAGCGGCACTGGGTCGAACCGATCTTCGGTGTCTTTATCCATGTACCTTAACCTCCTTCAACCGCCGCCGCGCCACGTCCAACTCCTGCGGTGGGGCCTTCTGGGTTTTCTTAATGTAGCCATGCAGGAGGATGAGTTTATCGCCCTTCACGGTGCAGTAAAAGGCCCGCGCGATTCCATCCTGACTGCGACAGCGAAACTCGAATAATCCTTCTCCAAGCGCCTTCGACCAGGGTGCCGCCAGCACCCGTCCCGCCTGCTCGACCAGGCTGATGCGATAGAGAAAATCGGCATAAAGCCCATCCGGCCACGCTTCAATCTCCCGGCGCACCCGGTCGCTGTAGAATAGGATTTGCATAAGCCCAAACCTTTACACGCGCCCACCGCCAAATCTAGCCCAATGACATCCCCGCCGCCCCCGCCTATAGTGCCCCCGCAATGACGGCGCTTCCTCTCTCCGACCTTCCCGATCTCGCCTCCAAACCGCTGAGCGTGCTTCAGTCGGTGTTCGGCTATGGGCAGTTTCGCGGTCCGCAGGCGGAGATTATCCATCATGTGATCGCGGGCGGCGATGCGCTGGTGCTGATGCCGACGGGCGGCGGCAAGTCGCTGTGCTATCAAATCCCGGCGCTGGTGCGCGAGGGTTGTGCGATTGTCGTCTCCCCGCTGATCGCCCTTATTCAAGATCAAGTCGCGGCGCTGCGCGAAGCCGGAGTCGCGGCAGCGGGGTTGCACTCGGGCCAAGAGCCCGGCGAGCAGCGCGAGATTTTGCGCAAGCTTGCCGATGGCACGCTCGATCTTCTCTACATCGCCCCCGAACGCATCCAAACGCCCGCGTTTTTGGAAGCCGCCGACCATGCCCGCCTTGCGCTGTTTGCCATCGACGAAGCCCATTGCGTCTCTCAATGGGGGCATGATTTCCGGCCCGATTATCGGGCGCTGACACTGCTGCACGAGCGCTGGCCGTGGGTGCCACGCATTGCGCTGACGGCGACCGCCGATCCGCCGACGCGGGACGATATTATCCGGCAGTTGAAGCTGGAAGCCGCGCGCCACTTCGTCATGTCCTTCGACCGGCCCAATATCACCTACCGGGTGGTGGGGAAAGCCGACCCGCGACGGCAGTTGCTGACCTTTATTCAAGATGAGCACGCGGGCGACGCGGGCATCGTTTATTGCAGTACGCGCAAGCGTGTAGATGAAATCGCCACCTGGTTGAAGGCGCAAGGCGTAAGCGCGCTGCCTTATCACGCCGGGCTCGATTCCAAAATCCGCGAAGCCCATCAAACCCGCTTCCTGCGCGAAGAGGGTGTGGTGATGGTGGCCACGATTGCGTTTGGGATGGGCATCGACAAGCCGAATGTGCGCTTTGTCGCTCATCTCGATTTGCCGAAAAGCATCGAAGCTTATTATCAGGAAACGGGCCGCGCCGGACGCGACGGTCTGCCCGCCACCGCCTGGATGGCCTATGGGCTGCAAGATGTCGTGATGCAGCGCGGGCGGCTCGACGCTTCCACCGCGCCCGAGGATCATAAGCTGCGCGAACGCGGCAAGCTCGATGCGATGCTGGCCTATTGCGAAACCGCCGAGTGCCGCCGCACCTTCCTCTTGCGTCAATTGGGCGAGGATTTGCCCAAACCCTGCGGCAACTGCGATATTTGTCACGCCCCGGTCGAAACCTGGGACGCGACCGAAGCAGCGCGCAAAGCCATGTCGGCCATCTATCGCACCGGCCAACGGTTCGGCGCGGAGCATCTGATTACGGTTCTGCGCGGTGAGCGCACCGATAAAGTGGCCGAACACGGGCACGATCGGCTGAAAGTCTTCGGCGTCGGGAGCGATCTCGGTAAGGATGCCTGGCGCTCGGTGCTTCGGCAGTTGCTGGCTATCGGCTTTGTCACATCCGATCCCGAAGCCTATGGCGGGCTCTGCCTGACCGATGCCGCCCGGCCCGTGCTGATCGACGGGCAGCCCCTGCGCCTGCGCCGCGACCCGATGGCCGCACCGACGCGGACGGGGGCCAGCAGTAGCCCGACGCCGCGCGACCGGGCCGCCCCCAATCTTTCCGCCGCCGAAAACGACTTATTCCAGCACTTGCGCGGCTGGCGGCTTGACCTCGCCCGCGAACACAAACTGCCGCCCTACGTTATCCTTACCGATGCAACGCTTTACGATATCGTGCGCTTGCGCCCAACGCGCCTTGAGCAGTTAGCCCGTATTCCGGGTATCGGCCGCTCCAAGTTGGAGCGCTATGGCGACGCGATTCTGGCCCAGCTTCGCGACGCCCAGCCTTAACCGACCCGACCGACATAAATCGCGGGGGTTCCCAACGGTTACCCCCGATGATCGGGGAGAGACGGCCGTGACAACCAGCTACCCTGCATTCCTAAGGAAAAATCGTTTACCTCCTTCATACGCACATTAACAATGGTTAAAATATTCAGTCAAACCGTTAATAACTATGGTGACTGTAATTTTTTTTTACACATTTTTCAAATACTCTCAGGCACGTTTCGAATGGTCTTCGGAGAATTATCGTCACATTTTCTTCGAAAGCCAAATTACTCTAGAGGGTCTTGCACGCACGTGATAATATATGTTAATTGGCTAATTCCCTTAAAAATAGCTCTATTCTACAAATTATTAAAATATTAAAATCGTCAACATATTCCCCTTATCCTTGTCACGCCCCCGAAACATACGATCGTAGTTACTCGTTGCTGCCCACCAACAAATCATTATTGGACATGCCTCTCTGCGAGGCATATTATAGGTATGGATATGATTGGCCGATTTAGGGTGCAGGCTCAGCGCGAAAGCGGCGGGCGGGTGTGCTCATTTGGTTGAGAGAGGACTGAGCGTGGCTAGTAAAATTTCCTTGTCCATTCGCTGGAAAGTTTTCGTGATCCCCGGGGTGGCTCTTATCGCCCTCGGGTTGCTCGCGCTTGTCGGTATCTCCACCATTTCTGATCAAAATCGCGTTCTCGATCAAATCACGCATGTTTCGAGCGCCAAAGCGACCGAAGCCCTGCAATTGTCGCGCGCTTTTGAGCAGACCCATGCCGAACTCATTCGCATGGTTGCCTGGAGCGCCGCAATCTCGGACGAGAAAATTCTCTCTAAAGTGGAGAATGATTTCAAGTCCAAGCTTGCAAATACGCGTTCCCTCGTGGGGGCGTTGCCGACGCGGTACAGCTTGAACCCGACCGAACAGGGTCTTTTGTCGGGTTTCAGCGAAAAACTGCAAAAATACGAAGCTGCGGGCAGCGCGGTCCTCAGTTCCGTACGGCTCGATGTGGCGTCGTCCGTGACCTTGGTGTTTACGGCACAAAACAGTTCAGAAGCGATCATCACCAATCTTACCGAGTTCGAGGCGGAAGCCCGGCGCCAAGCCGACGCGGCGATTGATCAGGCGGTTGCCGCCGGGGAGCGCGCCCGCTCGCTCTATCTGATCATCTCCGGGGGGGCCACGCTGCTGCTCGCGCTGATTGCCGTGATCGTCGGGCGGTCGATTGCCCAGCCGGTGCGACAGATGACGGACGCTATGGCGCGCCTCGCCAATGACGATCTACAGGTCGAAATTCCCGCGCTCAACCGCCGCGACGAGATTGGCGCGATGGCCGCCGCCGTGCAGGTGTTCAAGGTGAATGCCGAGCGAGTGCGCGAGCTCACCGCCCAGCAAGAGGCCAATCGCCATCAAGCCGAACAAATCCGCAAACAAACCATGGGAACGCTGGCGCAGGACATCGAACAATCGGTCCGCCACGCCATCGTTGCTATGTCTGAAATGCTTTCAACGATCCGCACTCAAGCCATGAGCCTGGCCCGCAACGCCGAAGAAGCGAGCCAGCAATCGGTTCTTGTGGCGGCGGCGTCTGAACAGGCGAGTTCGAACGTCTCGACGGTGGCGGAGGCGACGAGCCGCCTTGCCGATCAAATCGAGCGCATCAATGTAAAAGTCCGCGAATCGAGCCAAATCGCCCAGGAGGCCGTGACCGAAGCCTCGCGCACGGATCGCGTCGTCGGGGATCTGGTTCAAGCCTCGAGCCGGATCAGCGAAGTCTTGCGCCTGATTACCGATATCGCCGAGCGCACCAACCTTTTGGCGCTGAACGCCACGATCGAAGCCGCCCGTGCTGGAGAAGCCGGTAAAGGATTTGCCGTCGTGGCGACCGAGGTCAAGAGCCTCGCCCAACAGACCGCGCAAGCGACCGAAGAAATTGCCGGGGAAATCAACTCTATGCGCGGCGCGACCGATCAGGCGGCAACCGCGATTCGCCTGATCGTCGGCACCATTGGGCGCGTCGAGCAGGCCCTTATGGTGATTGCCGAAGCGGTGAGCGAGCAGGGCTCGGCCACCTCCGATATCAGCGCCAGCGTTTCGGAAGCCGCTATCGGCACCCAAACCGTCAGCCGGGATATCACGGGCGTGAAGCATGTGGCCGAAGCCGTGGGGTCCGCCGCTGTGGTCGTTGAAGAGTCAACCGCTAGCCTAGGCGATGCTTGCCGCACCTTGCAGCAAGGGGTCGATTCCTTGGTGGCTCGTTTGAAAGCGGCGTAAGGCCAAAGGCGACCCTCGCCAATTGGCTTCACGCTGCAACGCTTCCTCTTTTTTCTTGGTGGAGACATCCAATGTTGAAATTTCTCTCCGCAGCCTTCTTAGCACTGATGGTGCTTGTTACGGCTCCGGGTTTCGCTGCGAGCCCCGCCGAACAGGCCGAAGCCATGGTCAATAAGGCGATCAAGCACTATCAGACGGTTGGCAAGGATAAGGCTTTTGCCGATTTCGGCGACACCACCAATAAGGAATGGGTGGATGGCGAATGGTATGTGCTGGTCGTCGATGCTAATACAGGTATCGCCCTCGCCTATTATGATCCGAAAATGATCAATAACCCGGCTATCCCGGATCTGAAGGATGTCGAAGGCCGCTTCATCATCAAAGATGCTATTGCTGCCGCCAACAAAGGGGCGAATGGGGATTGGGCTAGCTATGTATGGCGTAATCCCGCCACGAAAAAGCTTGGCAAGAAAAACTCCTTCGCCAAGAAATTCGACGAGAAAGTCTTCGTCGTTGGCTATTACGAAAACTGATAAAACACGCGTGTGACTTAAAACAGAGGGCTCAGCCCTCTGTTTTTTTATTGGATCATATAGGTGCTTATCGCGATGTCCCGTTCCTGGTTTCCCTTCCCCCCCGTGAATGAAGACCCGGAGATACGTGTTTTTTGCTTTGCTCATGCAGGTGGCAATGCCAGTTTTTTTCGGGATTGGCGCGGCAGTGGGGGGCACGTCGAGTTCTACCCGGTCCAACTGCCTGGACATGGCAACCGATTGGGGGAACCGCCCCTCACCCGTTTGGAAGATTTGGTAGCGGCGTTTGCCGAAGCGGCCGAACCCTTACTCGACCGCCCTTTCGCTTTGTTCGGCCACAGCTTTGGCGCGTGGTTAGCGCATGCTGCGGCGCAACAAATTCGCACCAATTATGGTCAAACGGCGCGGCACTTGTTTGTATCGGGTAATGTTCCACCGAAAAAAATACCGATTTATAATCCAATTTTATTAAATACCGACGCAGATGCAAAGCATTACCTCACAGTCTTAGGAGGCACTTCATCTGATTTAATTGAAAATGAAGATTTAATTTCGATGTTTTTACCAGTTTTCCGGAACGACATTAATCTATTGCGTAAATATGTAGATAGAAATGATGAGTTATTAAATTTTCCAATCACCGCTTTCCTGGGAACCGAAGACCCTCTCCATACGCAAAGCTCAATACTTAATTGGAATAATTACACTCTTAGCAACTTTGATTACCATATATTTCCAGGTGGGCATTTTTATTTAGAAGATTTTATAAAGGATATTACACTTGTAATCGCCTCCTCTCTTATATCGTGACATTTTAACGAATAAGCTATATTTTTCTCTTATTTTTGATGCAGCGCGGCAACAGTTATGGCATCATAACAGATATCGGAGATGGGTATATTTCCGAAAAATAGAATCTTTCAGTTTGATTCTATTGAAACGCGCATGAGGGGTTGCCCAGATGACGACTGAAAATACAAATACCGCGTCCCCCCAGGGTGAAAAACCCGAACGCCCCGCCCGGCGCTACAGCGGCAAAACGGCAGCAGCGCCCGCCGCCGCAGCGTTGCCCCCCGTCGCCAACCCGATCGAATATTTCAATAGTTTCGCCAAAACCATGCAAGGTTCGGGAACGATGCTCCCGCCCGGCGGCGTTCCGGTTGAAATGTTTACCGACGTTGCCGCTAAGCTCATCGCTTGGCCCATGGAACAATGGCTGGATGCGCTTTACCGCGGCTATGAAGTGATGCGCTCGGCCCATGATGCCATTCAGGGCCTTGAGCGCCGCGTGGAAAGCACCATTGCAAGCGGCGAAAATCGCACCTTCCAAGGTGTTCAAAACCTGACCAATCAGTCCCTCTCCGCGCTCGGCGGCTTTGCCCAGTCTCCAATTCGGCCGTTTTGGATGAGTCCCTTCCTGTCGAAGCAACGGAAAGACTGGTAAGCGCAGAAGCGGGGCGACCATGAGCAAAGCAAAACTTCAGACGACAAAAACCCCTGTGACGAAAGCGTCGGCAGCTCCCTTAAAAGGCATCGCCATTATCGGGATGTCCTGCCGGGTGCCGGGGGCCAATAATTATCGCGATTTCTGGCGTAACCTCTGCGACGGCGTTGAATCCGTCACGGTTTTTACGGATGAGGAACTGATCGCTGCCGGCATAAGCCCCGCTGAAATTGCCGAACCCGACTACGTAAAAACTGCCTTCCGCATTCCCGGCATCGATAAGTTCGATGCCGCTTTTTTCGAATATTCTCCGCGCGAAGTGCGCCTAATGGACCCGCAGCATCGAATTTTGCTGGAAGTGGGCTGGGAAGCCTTTGAGGACGCGGGCTATATCCCCGGTCGTCATTTAGGCCCGGTCGGCATTGTTTTGGGCACGGGTGGCAACGTTAGCTCCTACATGGTCAACGAACTCTACGACCATCCGGAATCGCGCGGGCGCACGGCGAACCTCGTTCATATCGGCAACGATAAGGATTTTGCCTCCACCCGCCTGTCGTTCAAGTTTGATTTGACCGGGCCCAGCCTGAACGTTCAAACGGCCTGCTCGACGTCGCTCATCGCCGTCCACCTGGCTTGCCAAAGCATCCAAACGGGCGAATGCACCATGGCGCTTGCGGGCGGGGCGACCGTGCGCGTGCCGGAGATTTCCGGCTACCGGTCGGTTCGCGGCGGGCTTTATTCGCCCGACGGCCATGTTCGCACCTTCGATGCCGACGCGCGCGGTACGGTCTTCGGGTCCGCCGTTGGCATGGTGCTGCTGAAAGAGGTCAATCAGGCCATTGCCGATGGCGATGTGATCTATGCCGTGATCAAGGCAACCGCGATCAACAATGATGGCGGCACGAAGCCCAGCTACTCCGGCTCGTCGGTGCCCGGCCAAGCTGAGGCCATGAGTAAGGCGCTCAAAGCCGCCGATGTCAGCCCCGACACGATTGGCTACGCCGAATGCCACGGCACCGGCACCGCCGTGGGCGACCCGATTGAAATTGCCGCCCTCACCGAAGCGTTTAAAGACACGCCGGTGCCGGTCGGCAGTTGCCCCGTAGGGTCGGTGAAGCCGAATATCGGCCATCCGGAGCAAGCCGCCGGGATTGTGTCGCTGATCAAAACGGCGCTGGCGCTCCATGAAGAGCAAATTCCGCCGACGATCAATATTCGCACGCTGAATCCGAAAATCAATTTCGCCACCAGTCCGTTTTATGTGAATCAAGAGCTAAAGGCCTGGCCGAAAACCGATAAACCGCGCCGGGCGCTGGTGAACTCGCTCGGTATTGGCGGCACCAATGGCGTGGTTATTCTCGAAGAAGCCCCCACCCGCGCCCCCGCCGCGCAACCCCAGCCGGAGCGCCCGGCGCACCTGCTGGTCCTGTCGGCAAAGTCGGAAGTCGCGCTGAAGGAAGCTTTGGCGCGACAGGCGGAAGGGCTCGAAGAGAACCCCGGTCAAGCCTTGCCCAATGTCGCCTTCGCGCTCGCCCAAGGCCGGGTTGGTTTCAGTCACCGTTATTCACTCGTCGCGGCGTCGACCGATGAAGCGATTGAAAAACTACGCACGGCCACGATTGCAACGGCGGCCGACCGGCGTTTGGGAAGTAAGCGCAAGCTTGGTTTTCTCTTCACCGGCCAGGGTGCGCAGTTTGTGGGCATGGGCAAGGCGCTTTACGCCAGTCAGCCGCTGTTCAAACAAACCTTCGACCGTTGCGCCGCCGCGATGGTGGGGCTGCTTGATCGTCCGTTAACAGACGCCGTTTTCGCCGATCCGACTGGGCCGGACGCGGGGCTGATCAATCAAACCGCCTATACCCAGCCGGGCACCTTTGCGCTGCAAGTCTCGCTCGCGACCCTGCTAGCAAGCTGGGGGATTCGCCCCACCGCCGCCGCCGGTCACAGCGTTGGTGAATTCGCGCTCGCCGTTGTCGCCGGGGTCTATCCGCTCGAAGCCGCCGCGAAGTTGATCGCGACGCGCGGCAAGCTGATGCAGGCGCTGCCCGAGGGCGGGGCTATGGCCGCCGTTTTCAGCGACGAAGCCAGCGTGCGCGCGGCTTTAGCCGAGTTGGCCCTACCGCAGATCGGCGTTGCCGCCGTCAATGGTCCGGCCAATACGGTTGTTTCGGGACTTAAAACCTCCGTTGACGCGGTGATCGCCTTCTTCGAGCCGAAAGGCATTACCGCCCGGCAATTGACCGTTTCCCACGCCTTCCACTCGGTGCTGATGGAGGCCGCGATGGCTGACTTCCGCACCGCCGTCGGCGCGGCGACAGCCTCAGCCCCCGAGCTTTTGTGGGTGTCGACCCTCACAGGTGCGGTGAAGACCGATGCGCCGGATGCCGATTATTGGGTATCGCACGCCATGGATGCCGTGCGCTTTGCCGATGCGGTGAAACTGCTGGCCGAGCAGGGCGTAACCGACTTCCTCGAAATCGGGCCGGGCAAGAGCATGTTGGCCCTGGCGCAATCCAGCGTCTCCGGCGACGGCTTGGCATTCTTGCCGACCGTTGCCAAGGATGGGGTGGACGGCCGCGACCTGCTGGAGACTATCGGCACTTTGTTCCGGCGCGGCGAGACCATCGACTGGAAGGGCTTCGATGCCCCCTGGACCCGCCGCCGCCTGCCGCTGCCCACTTACCCGTTCCAGGGCGAGCGGCTGTGGAACGAGCGCGACGGCGCGGTGACGCTCACCCAAACGGCACAGCCTGCCGCGTCGGGCCAAGGGCTCGTTGGTGTCAAGCTACGCTCGTCGCTCCCCGAAGCGCAGTTCGAGAGCGTCTACAGCCAAAAGGCGCTGCCGTGGATCAAAGACCATAAGGTCTATTCCCATGTGGTTCTGCCGACCACGGCGGGGCTCGTAGGCCTGTTGCAGGCGGCGGCCAAGCTGGGAGGAGATAAGCCGCGCACGATTGCGAATTTCTCCTACCGGGCACCGCTGTTTCTGGGCGAAACCGAGGCGCGGATTACCCATCTGGTTCTAAAGCCGGGCGATATGGGCAGTTTCGACGCCCAAATCGCCAGCGCCGAGGATGCCGACGCAAGCCGCTGGCAAACCCATATTACCGCCTCCCTGCGCCCAGCGGGCGATAGCAGCCAAGGCCCGACCTTCGTGCCGGAAGCCGTGATCAGCCGCGCGAAGCCCGTGCCGGTGGAGCGCTATTATGCGGCCCTCGCCACGCTGGGGCTCGATTATGGGGCCGCGTTCCGGGGCATTCAGTCGCTCTGGCAAGGCTTGGGTGAAGCCCTCGCCCATGTTCGGCTGCCCGATAGCGTTGCGGCGGAAGATTTTCCGCTGCACCCGGCGCTGTTGGATGCCGCCCTGCACACCTATCCCGCCGTCATCGATGCCTTCGGCGATTTCACGAAAGTGACGCTACCCCCGGACGGGATGCACTTGCCGACCGGGATCGAGCGGTTCAGCATCGAAAAACCGGGCGAACGCGATATTTGGGTGCATCTGCGCAAGCGTCTGCACGATGTCAGCGCCGATCCCACTACGGCGGCCTTGGTGGTCGATATCGACCTCTTCGATATGAGCGGCGCGCGCATTGCCCGCTTCGAAGGCTTGGCGCTAAAGCCGCTCGCGGTCCGCGCCTTCCAGCCAAAAGCGGCGGAAGCGGCTGCCGATTGGCTCTATCAAGTGCGCTGGGATAAGCTGCCCGCAACGGCAAAGAATAAGGTTCCAGCCCCGAATGCTTGGCTCATTCTCGCCGATGCGGGCGGGGTTGGGGCCGCGCTGGCCAAATCGCTCGAAACCCGCCATCACCCGGTCAAGCTGATCGAAAAATCAGCCCTGATCCCGGCGGGCGCGGTGAAGGTCGACGGTAGGGAAAGCTTTGCGCCGGTCCTGGCCGAGCTTGCCCAAACCTGGGCCGACAAGCGCGTTGGCATCATCTACCTCTGGGGCATCGATACCCAGTTTGGGGCGGGCGACGCTCACGATCTGGAGGCGCAGCAGGCCGCCGTCATCGGGAACGCGCTGCATCTCACCCAGGCGTTGGGCGATAGTCGCGACAGCTTTAAGGCCGCGCCGACGCTGTGGCTGACCACGCGCAATGGGCTCGATATTCGGGACGGCAGTAAAGCCACGCTCGATCTGGCGCAAGCCGGGCTCTGGGGTTTCGGGCGCACCGTGTCGCTGGAATATCCGCAAGTCTGGGGTGGGCTGATCGATCTTGCGGCGGGCGGCACCAACCCGGCGGAAACGCAAGCGCTCGCCAATCACCTGTTGGCGGGCGACCGGGAAGCCCAAGTAGCCTTCCGGGCGAACAGCCGCTACGGCGCGCGGTTTGTACGGGCGAAAGCCCCCGCGCCGCGGGCGCCCGTAACGCAAGACGCTACCTATCTGATCACTGGCGGCTTGGGTGCGATTGGCGTTGAAACCGCCAAATGGCTGATTACCCAGCGCGGTATAAAGCATCTGGTGCTGGCATCGCGCCGGGGGGCCGATGACCCCACTGCTGCGGGGATTAAGGGCGAGTTGGAAGCCTTGGGGTCGCGCATTTCGGTGGAAAAGCTCGATACAAGCTCGGAAGTCAGCGTTAAAGCCCTGGTGGCGAAGCTGAAGGCCGATGCTCTGCCGCTGAAGGGCATCTACCACAGTGCCGGGGTGCTGGAAGACGCCACCATCGCGCAATTCTCCTGGGAGAAATTCCGCAAAGCCATTGCACCGAAGTTCGATGGGGCGTGGTTCCTGCATAAGGCCACCGAAGACCTGAGCTTGGATGATTTCGTCGTCTATTCCTCCATCCTCAGCCTGTTTGGGGCGGGCGGTCAGGCGAACTATACGTCGGGGAATGCCTATCTCGACGGGCTCGCCGCCTTCCGGCAGCAGCAGGGCAAGCCGGGGCTGGCGATCAACTGGGGGCCGTGGGCCGCAGGCGGTCTCGCTACCCTCGCAGGGGATAAGGGCGAGGCGATTTGGCGCGCGCGCGGCCTGATCTACACCAAGCCCAGCGAAGGCCAAGACGCGCTTTCGGTGGTGGTCGCCGCAGGCTTCAATCACGCCGCCGTGCTCTCGGCGGATTGGCCGACGCTGATCCGGCAGTTCCAAACCCCGCCAACCTTCTTCGCCGACATGCTGAGTGAAGCCAAGACAGAAGGGGCCGCTGCCGGGGCAGGCGTTTCCGTGGAAGCCCTGCAAGCGCAGCTTAAATCCAGCGATCCACGCGAGCGCCGCTTTGCCATCGTCACCTATGTGGCGCAGCAGGCTCAAGCGACCCTGGGGGTCAATCGTCTGATCGATCCCGGCCAGCCCTTGCGGGAATTGGGGCTCGACTCGCTGATGGCGGTAACGCTCATCAACCGCATCGAAATGGCCTTGGCGGTGCGCGTGCCTGCCGTGAAGCTGATCCAAGGCCCGAGCATCAATCAATTGGTGGATGAAGTGTGGCCGGATCTTGCGGGCGTCGGCCTGCCCCCGGCGACGCGGGAGCAACCGGCAGCCGAGGCAGTATCGGATACGGCAGTTCCAGCGGAGGTCTCCACCCTGGTGGCCGATCTGATTTCGGAAACCGTCGAAGCTGCCCTTGCTGCCCCGGCGCTGGTCGAAGGGCCGAAATGGCTGATCCCGGTCGGCAAGCGCGCCAATCCGCGCGCCCGCCTCTTCTGCTTCCCCTTCGCAGGCGGCGGGTCGGCGGTCTTCCGTCCCTGGGCCAATTGGATCGATCCGGGCATCGAGGTGATTGCCGTCGAACCGCCGGGGCGTTTGGGCCGCATTTCGGAAAAGCCGGTGAATGATATCGACCTGTTCGTCGATAGCGTTCTCGATGAAATGATCGACCTGCTGGACCTGCCGTTTGCCATGTTCGGGCACTGCCTGGGCGCGGTGACGATGTATGAAACGGCGCGGACGCTGATCGAAGAAACCCGCTTCAAGCCCCTGCATCTCTTCGCCTCCGGCGCGCGCTCGCCCGATCGGGTTGGCGAGGTGGGGCCGTTCGAGCAAGAGCTCGGGCAGGTTTTGATGAGCACGCCCGGCTACCGGAGTGATCTGAAGCCCTACAATCAATCGGATGAAATCTTCGCCGATATCATCCGGCGCTTCGATATGGCGGCGACCGATCAGTTCCTCTCCGATCCCGAGTTGCGCAAGCTGATGCTCCCCGCCGTTCGGGCCGAGTTCGAGATGACGAGCAACTATAAGCTCAAGGGCGAGCCTAAACCCTGGGACGTGCCGATCACCTGCTTCGTCTCGCGCGGCGATCCCTATGTCTCGCGCGACGATATTCTCGCCTGGGGCAAGTTCACCAATCAGCGCCTGCAAGTGCTGATGCGCGAAGGCACGCACTATGCGGTGGTTGAAGACGCACAGTTCATCAACCGGATCATCAACCGCGAAATGGTAATGCCGCTCTAAACCAGGGGCTATTGCCGGGAGAGGCGCTAGTGCCTCTCCCCCAGTTTTCACCAAACCCGTTTTTTTAGGATATGGAGGCTCACGTGGGTAAAAAGGCTCTCGTTTTGGGTGGCGGCGCCCCGGACTATACGCTGATGACGGGCGCCTTGCTGGCGTTTGAAGAAGCTGGCGTTAAATTCGATGTGTATTCGATGGCGGGCGGCGGCGGGGTCGTCGGCCTCTCCTACCTTGCGCCCTTGAACATGACGCGCGAAGAATCGCTGCGGAACTCGGTGAACTTCGGCGTTTCTGACGCGATCTACAATATGTTCCCGATCAACTATAAGATCTTCACCAAGCCCGGCCCGGCTGCGGCCCTGTTCCGTACCGCCCTGTCAATGATGCCTGGGTATTCACGTATCGTGAACCAGCTTGGCATGACGCCGTCGGAAAAATTCCTGTCCGACTATGTCCAATTCTGGTGGGCGGCGCTGATGCCCTCCAACCTGTCGCTGTTCAGCGAAGGTTTCTGCGCCCACGCCCAGTTCATTAAGCAAATGGTCGATTTCGACGCGCTGCATAAGCTGGACGCCAATATTTACCTGAACGCCTATTGCCTGACCGACAAAAAGATGGCGATCTTCAAGAAAGATCAAATCGATCTTGCCCATTTCCAGGCGTCGCTTTCCTATCCATTCTTCTATTCGCCCTATGAATTGAATGGGAAGCTCTACATTGAAGGCGCGTCGCGCGATGCGTTCAACTTCAAAGGCCTGATGGAAAACGAACCCGACCTTGATACCATCGTCGTGTTCGACGCCATTGGGATCGACGGCCTACTGCACGAGCCGCGCAACCTGTGGGATGCGTTCGGGCAACAGATCATCACGCCGCTAGTCGCCCTCGGCCATGCCGATTTGAAGCTGTTCCGCGAACTGCACCACGATGCGGATAAGTCGGACCTGCTGGTGCTGAACTTCAAGATTCCGCCGAAGATGCAACCGGCAGCGTTGGATTGGTCCAGCTCCAACCTCAACCGCCTGTTTGCGGTCGGGTATGAAAGCGGTCAAGCCTTCCTCGAAAAGAACGGCTCCAGGTTAGGCGTCTAGAGATCGCAGGAGGGGGCGGCTACCCCGCCCCCTCTTCCTGCTTACCATGATGGCGGCGGATGCGGCGCACCAGCAGCGCCACGCAGATCACGATGGGCGGCACCGATAGGGCCGTGCCAATGCTGGGATCGAGCGGAATCCCCGCCTCCTTCAAGCCTTTGAAAATATACGCCGCCAGCGACACCACATAATAGGCAATGGCGGCAATCGACAGGCCTTCGACGGTCTGTTGCAGGCGGAACTGCTGGCGCGCGCGCAGGTTCATCGCTTCCAGCAAACTGCGGTTCTGCTGTTCGATGGCGACATCGACGCGGGTGCGTAAGAGGTGGGCCGAGCGCGACAGTTTGGTCGCCAGCGTCTCCAGCCGATCTTCCAGCATCGTGCAGGTGCGCATCGCGGGCGCGAGCCGCCGCGCGAGGAACGCGCCGATGGTGGGATACTCCCCCGCCGATAGATCCCCTAAAGCGGTCAGCCGCTGCTGAATGATGCCGTCATAGGCCCGGCTCGCGCTGAACCGGTAGCTGGCGGCATTGGCGTCGGCTTCAAGCTCGGCGGCCAGGAGCGTCAGTTCATCGAGCAACGCATTATCCGACACGAGATCGCGCGATTCGGTCATCGAGCGGGCAATCCGGGTCAAATCGCTCTCAATACGGCGAACCGCCGGGGCGATGCGTTGGGATTCGGGCAGGCCGAGCAGGGCGAACAGGCGGTAGGTTTCCACCTCCAAGAGCCGCTGCACCAAGGCTCCGGCGCGGGGCGGGGTAAGGCCGCGATCTTGCACCAGCATGCGCACAACGCCGCCACCCGCCTGCAACTGCCCATCGGCGCGAAAATCCGTGGCGACCAAAGCCCCGCCGCGATCCATCACCGAGACCGCCAAGGATGCCGGATCGAACAGACGGTTTAAATCCAGCAACGGCTGCTCGGGGATGATTTGCAAATCGACCGCAACCAGCAGCGGCCCCGGCGGCGGGACAATCGCCTCGAACCGTGCCCAGGCGGGAAAGCTTGGAAAAAGCTCGCCGCTTTCGTCGGGGAAATCCAACGTATAGGTGGTGAATTCCGAATGCTGCTCCCAGCGCAAAGCCCCCGGCCCCAGGGTGGGCGGCAGGGTTAGGCGATGGTGGCGCGCGTCGGGCAGGGGCGCCGAAGCCCCCGCCGAGGTACACAGGGTCAGAAGGCGCTGCCGATCGGCCGCAGCGGCGTCATAGTCGGTTAAAAAAGCGAAATGC
Source organism: Elstera sp. (assembly GCF_044372965.1). Taxonomy (NCBI): domain Bacteria; kingdom Pseudomonadati; phylum Pseudomonadota; class Alphaproteobacteria; order Rhodospirillales; family Rhodospirillaceae; genus Elstera; species Elstera sp. Next base: position 18,801 of record NZ_JBILQX010000051.1, read on the forward strand.
AGCACGCGGCGCGGCGGCGTGAGCGGCACGAAGGGGCGGGCATGGACTTCGCCCAGCACCGCCTCGCGCAAGAAATGAACCGACATACCCATTCCCACGACAGTATCAGTCGCGGCATCCCGCGCTGAAAGCCTCTTTCTGTCAATGCGAAAATTGCGACATTCTGACGCGCGTCGGATGTCACAGGCGCTTGACCTTTTGCGTCGCAACCGCCTAGGGTCGGGCATGAGCAAGCGCCTCGACCGGCCCGTGTTGCAGTGCCAAAAGGCCCCACCGCCCTCGCGGGCGGGACGGGAGCGCGCGCTATGACCCCTTGGCGAGACGGCCAACCCGGCCCGCGCAATGCCATCACCGATGTTCCCGGCCTGCGCGTTGGCCAAGCGGAAGATAAGGCCGCCTGGACGGGCGTAACCGTCGTCCTTCCAGACAACCCTGCTGTTGCCGCCTGCGATATTCGCGGCGGCGGCCCCGGTACGCGCGAAACCGATCTGCTCGCGCCGTCCGCAATGGTCGAGCGCGTGCATGGGATTTGCCTGTCCGGCGGCTCGGCCTTCGGGCTGGACGCGGCCAGCGGCGTCATGGAGCATCTGGCCGGGCGCGGTATCGGCTTTCCCGTAGGCACCGCCCGCGTGCCCATCGTTCCGGCGGCGATTCTGTTCGATCTGCTGAACGGCGGCGATAAAGCCTGGACGACCCCGCCCTACCGCGCCCTGGCGATTCAAGCGTGCGAGCAAGCGAGCCTCGATATTGCCCAAGGTAATGCTGGCGCGGGCTATGGCGCGAAGGCCGGGCGGCTGAAAGGCGGGCTCGGCACCGCGTCGCTGAGAGTCGGTGAGGATTGGGTGGGGGCGCTGGTTGCCGCCAATCCGGTCGGCTCGGTGCTGCATCCCGGCACGCTGAGCTTTTGGGCGTGGCCCTATGAGCAACTCGCGGAACTGGGGGGGCAGGTGCCGCCCTCGATCCCCATTGCCAACCTTGCGGCCTGGACCGATACCGCTCTGCCGCAGTTGGGCGCGAATACGACGCTTGCCGTTGTTGCCACCGACGCGCCCTTGACCAAGGCCGACGCGCAACGGGTGGCGATCATGGCGCAAGACGGGCTGGCGCGCGCCATTCGCCCGGTCCATACGCCGTTTGATGGGGATAGCGTCTTTACCCTCTCCACGGGGGACGGCTCGGGCGTTGACCCCTACCGATTGGCCCGCCTGGGCCAAGCCGCCGCCGACTGCGTTGCCCGCGCCGTCGCCCGCGGCGTTTACGAAGCGGAGACGCT